>CALEIW010000048.1 GCA_937876055.1 uncultured euryarchaeote | reverse complement strand
TCCGTTATTGTATTCCATTAGGTTCGTGAAGTATAATTCAGAGTTAGAAGGAATGATTTGTTCATTAACACGAGCGGGAGTAAATTCTCTATTTTCCCAAACTCCTTGTTCTGCTGGGATGTCAAAAATTGTCCTGTCATACCAACCATCAGCATCTGGGTCATAATCAATATCTAACGGATTGAGTGGATTCAATGACCAACGATAGTCGTTGACTGGTAACCATTCCCCGTATATTGAGTAGCAAAATTCCCAACCATCAGGTAAACCATCGCTATCTGAATCTGAATTTGTTGGGTCGGAAACACCTGCGAGACTGAAATTAAAATTATCAGGATCTATTGCGTTAATCAGACCAGCCCTATCACTAGATTCGATGTCCTTGGTCGAGAATAGAATCCACAATTGATCTGCCGCAGCCTGCTCGGACATACCTCTTTCTTGCATGTATGCGGTGATGGTATCCTGACCGTACGACACCAACCCTGTTCCATTTGGAATGGTGTCGATAGCCGAGCGCTTACCGTATACACGAGCATCATACTCAGCTAGATTATCGAAAGATTCTGAATCTGAAATATACCCATCCCCATTACAATCGAATGAGTCATCATCACTATCGACATTAATATCGGTGTCTGTGAGTGGATTCATCGTCCAAATGTTATCCTCTAAATCCCATTCAGTGAACCAATACTCATATCCATCACTCATACCATCTCTATCGGTGTCGTCAGAATTAGGATCGGTGATACCAAGTAAAGCAAGAAGAAGTGGTTTGGCGGGCCCTCCATTTTGCCAATCATCGAATTGCTCTAGAGCAATTTCCGCTCTACCTTCCTTGTTGAATAGAATACGGTATACTCGATTTACGGCTTCATCTGGGTCTAGAGATTCTGCCTGTTCCCATAATCTAGGCGCGTCAGGAGGAGAAAGACCTCCGTTCTGTGGATTTTTGTTTGTAAGGTTCAATTCCACTAAATCAGTGATACCATCTCGATCTGAATCATAGTTACCATCACCCGCGATGAGCGGGTTAAGAGTCCATGTTTCATCCGTTGCATTCCATCTTGTGAACATTAATTCAATGCCATCGAGTAAACCATCTCCATCGGTATCTGGCTCATTGGGATCTGCAGTGTATCCCCTGAGTTGTATGTCTTCTTCAGTGAGGAAAGTTCCGAACGATAGCGTTGATTCCGCCGACAGCCAAGGGGTAGCAAGTAATTCCCCTCCGACATGAAGTAAGTAAAATTGAGGCACCGTTGTAAGATCGTCTATTTCACTTAAATTGCCATCAATTACGTTATACTCTTCCCAATTGTTCATCCCATCTCCATCGGGGTCGCCGACTTGATCCGCTTCGTTGACAGGATTTAATGTCCAAGATTCATCGAATAAACTCCAACGCGCATGGTAGAATTCCCATCCATCTGGAATGCCATCCCTATCAGAATCAGAATCAAGTGGGTTAGCGGCACCGACGTCCTCACTCGTCGTACCATTAACCAGGCTACGATATGCAGTACTAGTTTGGTCGCCGAATGAATCACCTGCAAACCCTAACCAGGATTCATGAGTAAGTAAAGTTGTGAAGTTTTCAGGGAAAGCAAGCCCCGAATTAGTAGAATCTGAATAGATTATTTGGTCCTTAAGGTGGTATTCGAGCCAATTTACAAGACTCTCGTTGACATCAAGTACTCCATCGTGGTTAACATCAAATCCATCTCCATCTGGATTATTGAGTGCGTCCGAGCCATTTAGTGGATTTATACCACGATTATTTCTACCCCATGAACATTGATAGCGAGCTTCCCAGCCATCTGGTAAAGAATCACCATCTGAATCAGGATTATTCGGATCCGTCTTCGTCCAAGTCAAGGCGGCACTAGCATTTTCTCCATGAGTTGGTAAACCCTCTAGTGCAACACTTTCTACGTATAGACCCCACTTGTATTCACAGACATTATCCAAGCCATCTCCATCGGCATCCATAGTTGCATCAGAGGGGTCTCTAGGGTCTAATGTCCACAGGTTGCCACCTGTATACACGTCGCCAATCCAGCGGCGGTGTTCAATTTCCCAGCCATCCGGCATTCCATCTCCGTCGCTGTCTAAACTGGTTGGATCGGTAGGCCCATCAGTGCCTCCTCCTGCACCAGAATTCAACCAACCGGATAGGTGTACATCTAAAGCGGCCTCTCCCACTTCACCATCACAAATATACTCGTCATTTAGGTAATGACAAGAGAAGTCTGTAGAATCTGCAAACCATCCCCAATATTCCTGCCCGTCAGTCAGACCATCGCCATCGGTGTCGATGTTTCTTGGATCTGTTCCATTGAACCCTCCTTCACTAGTATTGACGAATCTATACTCGTCGAGGTTAGACCATTCTCTGTTAAAACTGACTCCATCAATGTCGAAGAATACCCCATCAGCATCTGCATCCCTAAATCGGTCGTAGGGGTCGGTAGGATCTAGTCCGTAAATAAACTCCCAGCCATCCGGCATTCCATCTAAATCCGAATCCATAGATTGGGGATTTATTGGCATGATGTTCATGTATTCCCCGGGAGAAACTCCAGCAAACAAATACTGCTTTCCATCATGAATGAAAGTTGTAAGGGAAGTCACAAGACCTGGCATCCTCGTTTGGTTTTCATCAATGCCTAGAACTCCCTGTGAACCTCCTTCTAGGCACCATGTTCCATCCCTTGAGCCCAACAATATCTGTCCATCTACTGCATGGATTGAGTGGATGTCGTTGGCTCCTTCTTCCCATCGATCTATGTTGAACATTCTATCTGTGTTGAATGCCTGTTTGGGAAGTCCAACAAACAAATCTAGGTCAATCAGGTGAAGTCCTCCGGGAGTTCCTAACCAAACCCCAGTCACTTCCTCTAATGAGCCGTCAGTGGCTACTGGACCGGCTAACTCCATGACATTGACCACAGCCGACTTTGATTGATTCAGCAAGTCAGCGAATTGCACGTATTCTTCTGCATCCTCTGTAGTGTATATCCAGAATGGTTCACCTGTAGATGAGGTTCCATCTGTTGTATCCCATCGAATCATTCCACTATCGGTTCCGACAATCAACATTGGTCCCCTACCGGGCATTGGAACGTGAATGACTTCGGTGAATGATGCGCCAAGCGGGTCCAACATTTGGGTTAGTTCTTGTATCGCAATCGCTTCACTAAAGTCGGGGTTACCAGATCCCGAAGATGGTTCGGATATTGTAATTCTCCAGGCATTTGAACCGTGGCCGAGTAAAATTAAATCCAAATCCCCGCTACCTGTTTCTAAGTGTTCTATCACTTGAATTGATCCTAAGTTTGAATCTGACAATGTATCCATCTGTGGCAATCCATTTTCTAGGATTAGAGAATGTACCCCATGATTAGTCCCCAAAATAAGGTAATCCTCGGAAGATGGATTCCAACGAATCATAGTGAATAATTCCATGCCAATCGGCAAATCAAAGGTTGAAGAAATACCCTCAAAAGGATCTATCGCTGTTATTCCATATGCTGAACCTACGAGTAGACGATCTCGTGGATTATCCGTTAGAACAGTATGTACCCTTCCATCAACCAACATTGGATTTGTTCCTTGGTCGAACAGCATTACTTCATCCAATTGGTGCGTCAACATGGTCCCCCTTAATCCAGGACGAACCCAGTGGCCGCTGTCCATGTGAATCAAATATTCTTCATAATTGCTGAATGCCTCGCCCCAACGAGCTGTCGCAATTGATGAATCAGGAATAATAAATCCGTCTCTATCGATATCCCATCCGTCCGAATCAGAATCTAGGGTCGCATCACTTGCATTTCTTGGATCAAGCCCATAGTATGCCTCCCAACCATCAGGGATACCATCTCCGGGCACTGCTAGACTGGTTGGAAATAATTCACTCCAAGTATAATGATCGGAGTCCATACGACGAGGGTCGCTTCCCAACCATCCAATATCACCGGTAGGTCTCTGAACCTCATCCTGACAGGCATCAGGATGCAATTTAGGCATTATTCCAGCACACCACAGACCATCCCTTTCTGTTAGCCAATCTGAGGGCGTACCGAACCAATATTCTTCGGAATTAGTGTATCTTTCATCTAGATCTATTTCCCCGTCTCGATTTACGTCAAATCCATCCCCACAACCCCATTCACTGGCCTGTTCAATACAGAGGTCTGCATCTTCAATTGCATCTGAATTATCTAAGGGGTCAAAGTATAGACAAGTCCATTCACTAGTTGATGGATTTTGGTAACCAGCACCTCCTTCAGTACACATGTAAATTTCATACCCATCTGGAAGACCATCTCCGTCTGTATCAGATTCTCGTGGATCTAAATACTCTCTAAATCCAGATTCTGTTTCATCCGGAGATTTACCTGTTAGTGAAAGACGCTCTGTAAAGCAAGTTTCCAAAGTCCATGGCCAACAATATTCCATCAATGCGCTAGCGCCATCTCTATCAAAATCGGTGATATTATCCGAACCATTCATTGGGTCTAGACCTTCAACAACTACAACTCCAAAGGGTGTATCGATATGTCTAGGTTCACCAAAAATCACTTCATGGATATCAGGAATTAAGTCTTCGTCTTGGTCAACAGCCATAGGCCCTGAACCTGGCGTATCTGGTGGGTCGACAGATGATACTGGTGCCTGTGGCCTAGTTTGGGAAACGAAGACAAGGCTACTCAAAATCAACAATGTAACGAGAAACGCGGTTTGCTTTCGTCGCATGGTATGACCTCTGGTGGACATCCCTAAGCGCTCTTGTTTGACTTATGACGGTGATGGAGCGTCGTTCGGACATACTACACATATTGTTATCCGACGGCTATGCCGTCGCGTACGTGAGAGACCTAGGGAATTAGTGAATTATATTCTCCATCTTGGGTTGCATTGAAGACCTTACAGCCACGCCGCGTTTACTGATTCAATGACCTTAGACATAACTCACCTTGGGAGTGGTAGCCGTGGTAATGCCACACTACTTTCTACAGGTGACACAAGGGTGGTTGTTGATTGTGGATTTTCGCTAAAAAAAATGGAAGAACGATTGAATTTAGCGGGGGTAAA
>CALEIW010000047.1 GCA_937876055.1 uncultured euryarchaeote | reverse complement strand
GAGTAGTTAGTGGAGTACAACATACCTGGTGCTGTACTGGTAGTATCTGCACCAGCAGCGCTGTCAGGGATTACCACGTTTTGGTGCATCAAGACGTTGAAGAATTCGTAGTTGATTGTATAGTTAACTACAGTATCTTCCGGAAGACCATCGACCTCTACAGCAAATACTACGTCGTTAGCATTCTGAGTGGGCGCGTAGCTTCGGTAAGCGAATACTGTACATGTACATCCATCGCCGTATGAGTCAGTAACGGATACTGTGTACGTTCCAGGTGCTGTCCATTCCCACGCCGCTAAATCGTAGTAAGCGTTAGTGGCGAAATAGATTGAACCACCATTCACTGGAATTGCTGGATTGCGTCCATATTGCGTGGAGGTGCCATCTGGTTCGGTGATGGTGACCATGACCTCGGACCCCCAAGATCTCGTATCTAGTTCAATGTCAAGCATATCTCCTGTGTTTAGAGTAACCTGACAGGAATCAGTACCAGAACCGAATGATTCCAAAGAACATTCAAGATCTCGAGCCATAGTCCCTGGCATAAATAATCCACTGGTGTTAGTGGATACTGATTGAATTGTAGCATCGTCCTTTGTAGCGGACATTACCGAACGTAGAGATGAACCATCGTTCACAGTCATTGTAAAGTCTAGACCTGGGTATGATTCGTCGTCGGAATCATCCCACTCTAGGCTAGCGAATACACCTTGACCTGAAGGAACGTGGACTTGGTAGAAATCTTCGTCATCATAATCCTGACAGATTGTACCTGTGATTAGCCCGCCATTTACAATAATTGTTTGTTCTGAACTTGTTAAAGGACCCTCGTCTGGTGCATCAAGGCCGGAGCCTCCATCGTTGGATGTCGCACATGGAGCATTAGCAGCAGGTGTATATTCGATAGATACGGTATATGTGAATCCTGCAGATGTTGAATATGGTGAGGGTGCTCTGAATTGAAGGTCAAAGGTATCAGCAGCGGATCCTGCGATTATGAACGTCTTTGAATCGTAGACCGACCCAACAAACCCGTACAGAGGAAGGTCTAGGATGTAATTACCTGTGTTGCCAAATCCAGCTCCTGGATTGTAAAATGTTCCAGTGTTGAGGCTGTAATAGCTGGCGTCACCATCTAGGAATAGGTATACATTTTGGTAATAGTAAGCATCGCAGTCAGCGTAGCAATCTATAGTCAAGCTTACTGTAGCGTCATGATTTGCTGGTATATCGATGGTATACGAGTCGAAAGGCATTGACCCACCCTCATCGTAACCTGTGACGAATCCAGTGAAGTTAGTGTGGAACTCATCAATTAGATTCGGTTGTTCGAGGCACTCAGTTGCAGTAGCAGATGGGTGATCGCAGGAATACAGAGTCGGATCAGGAGTTGTGGTACTGGAAGTCGAAGAACCGTAATCTCCCTCTCCACCATCGGAAGGAGTTACTCGGATTGTCAAATCATATTCAGTAATCTGAGGGTTGGAGTACCAACCGCAGTCCCAGCAGTAAATTTGGATGAAGATGTCTTGCCCACCGACATCTGTTCCAATTGTTGATGCTGAATCTCCGGACATTGTTGGGCTACCGCCCCAAGAACTTCCGTAGTTATCGTCAACGCCACAATCTGAAGTAAATGATGAGATACCTCCGTAAAGCCCAAGGTCGAAGGTGTCACATGTGTAGATTCCAGTGATGTAGATCAAATCCTGAACCGATGTACCGGATCCAGGAGTGTCTTCCCAAGTGGTTATTGCCTCAACGGAATACCCCCAAGGTACACTGAGCATGTAAATATCATTTCCAGTTGCCCCCCAACCATAACTTGGCAGAGACGCCGAGAATGTGGTATCTGTTCCTGTTGCAGAAGGCGTGAATGTGACACCAGGGGTTAGGTCGATTATATCGGCCATTGTAATACCGGCATCTACTCCGGTACATGCATCATCACCGAGACATCCCGAAGCTGGGACGGAAACGACAGATGCTATCATCACTTTATCGTCCAACTTCTCCTGAACGTCTGTGTCCAGCATGGCAATTTGTGTTGATACTATCATCAGTAGGGCAATCGATATTGTACGAACAAGTTTGGTGTTCATGGGCGTCACTGTAAGTGACCACACTATGTGACTGATATAATCATACCGCTCCGTGTATCAAAATCGTTAGTTATTGAACTAAATCGAATTCAATCTTCAAATCACCCGATTTTAGACCATAAACGGAAAATAAGGCATCTATATGGGTTTTTTTTACAAATCATGAGTAACTGTAAAACCCTTCACCGGATTTACGGCCTAGTTTACCCTCTGAAACCATATCTTTCAATAGATCAGAAGGAGCGTATTTTGGATTGCCCTCAAATCCCTCATGAAGCACGTTCATGATATGCAAAATCGTGTCTAAACCAATTAAATCAGCAAGAGCAAGGGGGCCAATTGGATGATTCATTCCAAGTTTCATGATTCCATCTATCGCTTCCGGTTCTGCAACCCCTTCTTCTAAGGCGAGAATAGCCTCGTTAATCATCGGGCAAAGTATCCTGTTTGAGACGAAACCAGGTGAATCATTGCAAGCTAATGGCACCTTACCCATTCTTTCGCTTGCTTCGACTACTAATTCAGTAACTTCGGATGATGTATCTTGTCCGTTGATGATCTCTACTAACTTCATTACAGGAACGGGATTCATGAAATGCATACCGATTACCCTATCTGGACGATTTGTGGCATCGGCAATCGCATTAATGGAAATACTCGAAGTATTGCTCGCTAGTATTGCTTCCGGCTTGCAAATTGAATCTAATTCTGTAAAAGTAGAAAATTTTAGTTCCGGGATTTCAGGAATCGCTTCCACGACTAAATCAGCATCCGATGCTGATGTTTTTTCAGTCGAGGTGGAAATTAGAGAAATTGCCACATCGGCATCTTGTTGAGTCATCCTTTCTTTCTTGACTACTCTTGAGAGCGAATTTTCTATAGCCGCTAGACCATTATCCAAGTAATCTTGCTTGATATCGATCATTACTACCTCATATCCGGCACATGCTGCTACTTGTGCGATGCCATTTCCCATTTGACCAGCGCCGAGTACGGCTATTCTCTCAATGCCCATGCTCCCTCGCGGTGTTAGGTTGTCCATGAAGGCTCGCTTGCAATCAATTCTCACTTGAGCTCTAGAATATCATCATCTGGAATTCTATCTTGCCAATCTTGGACCTCTCTTTCCCCTCTTGCCCAAGCACGTAATTCCTCCTCTTCCGGTAAAGGTTCAGGAGGCAATTCCGGTTCAGGAGGCGTCGTTTCCTCAACTATCTCATTAATCCAATCCGAAGCAGTGTCTAGAGTGTTTTCAGATTCGCGGATCTTTGCCTTCTTCCTACCAACTAGAATTACAGTCAGACCGATTACAGCGATTAGTGCGATAAGAACCCCTATTCCATAATACAAAATTGGACCTCCAGCCTCTGCATCGTCGATAGCCCAATCTAGCCATTCCTGATAGAGAACTTCTATGCTAGTCGCGTTTGTATTGCCACCAAGGTCAACAGTAGTCACCTCTACTTTGTGCCAAGATGCATTAGCAGGTATCCCCAATTGTAAACTGAAGTTACCCTCAATTCCACAAACGAACGAGGTTGCGGAAACTTCTGTCCAAACCGTTACACTGGCTCTTGGCTCGCAAATTCCCTCAATCATACGAACAGATTCAAGATTGCTAGTTCGGTTTGTAATTTCATACAATTCAATTACAGGAGTAATTGTATCTCTCTCCACCCAGAGCCAATATGTCTGAACATGGTCTAATGCATAGATTTCGAGATAGAATTCATTCACACCCTCACCTAACTGTAAATCAACATCGATGAAATTCGCGCCCGGTTCAAAACTGTAGGTCGGTTGTAAATCGCCGACATCACTACCCAGAGGCACGTGAGTAACATTAGCCCATTGATCAGGCCCACGTTGGAATGCTAGATTTACCACCTCTGTCCCAACAACTGTGCCATCCCAATTGGCCCAAATTGCTGAAGCGTATAG
>CALEIW010000046.1 GCA_937876055.1 uncultured euryarchaeote | reverse complement strand
GACCTTTGCCGGAGTCAAGGGAACTCCTGTCTACGAGGGATTTGTCAGTGGTTCGATGGCTTACCATCGACACTTGATGCGAAAGCCGTAATCAGTACTGCTCGAGGACCAATTCAGTCTGAGTAGATGTGATATCACCCGGTGCGGTTAGCCACACTCGGTCGAGTAAATCACGGAGTGCAACGGTGTCATCGACGTGGACAATTCCAATCAAATCCGCATCGCCTGAAATCTCGTAGACACACTCAACGCCATCCCAGCCAGCGAACTCACCAGCGAGACTTCCAATCTCTGTTCCCGGACCGACCTTGATACGAACTAAAGCGGTCAAACCAATGCCAGCTTCACGAATTGTGTAGCCACGAACTACGCCTTCTTCTTCCAATCTCTTCATGCGAGTTCTGACCGTTCGTTCAGTCACCCCGACCTTACTTGCGATCTCTACAAAAGGCGCTCTAGCCGAATCACGAAGCACTGCGAGAATCGATCTGTCAAGGGAGTCTACTGCAACCATGGCCCCTTCCCGTTTTGGAACCCTATTTGTATGTTAGGTGTAAAAAATCATACATTTGCATCAGGGTGGTTTCCGGAATACCGCTATTTTTTGATATTTTCTTCCAAGGTTGGATTCATATGGGGCGCCAAATATCCACTTATCGATGGGAGCCGACGAGGGTTACACTCAACTGAAAGTGCAACAATACCTCGACGACGTATCGAGGCTGAATATCCCAGCATCCCAAACCCAATGGTACAATGTCGATGTTGCCAACATGCTCGCCGACACTGACATCAAGGGACACGAGGTTGACGAGTCCTCAGGGTCCTCACTTCTTTTCCTCGAACGCAGCGTTATGTTGTGCTGCCCAGAGTCAGGAAGGATGCACCATTTCCCCAAGCATTTGTTGCATTGTTTTGTAGATGATAATCGAAGCAAATGTGACGCGGCAGATGGAGTTTTGATGAGAGCAGAATTATTCTCAATTACTCCAAAGGGAGAACAACTCGCTTGGGAAAGATGTTGCAGATCTGAGATGGAAGTTCCAGGGGTTCAGAATGCTGTTGCTCGTTGGCTATCTTGGCTAAATGAATGAATCAGTCTTCGTATGTGACGTAGACAATACTAGCATCCGGTTGTCTGGTGCCTGGCTCGGGTTCTCTCCTAAGTACGAGGACCTTTACACCCTCTGGAACCGTAATCTCTTCCTGTGTTCTACCAGATAGCAGAACCTTTCCATTATCCGCCCATACTGAACAAATCCCATGATAAACAGATTTTCTCCCTCTATTCGACACTTCGCGTTCCATAAGTTCAGCCCAGGCCCGATTAACCATCTGTAAATCCGGCTTTTTCGGATTTCCAAATTCACCATTTGCAATTCTATCTTCCATTTCCTTTTCATAACTCATAATATCACTTCTTCAACATCGAAGTCAACATCATCGCAGCTGCACCAATTCCAGCACCAACTGCAAGGCCACCTAAGATGGCTGCACCGAACACCTCTTCGGGATCTCTCTTGAGAGATTCTTCCTTCAATTTCTTCAGATGGTATGCGACTACTTGTTGCGAAGTCCCAATTGCATCCGCTATCTCTTGTTGTGACCAACCAACCGCTCTAAGCTTGAGCAGTTTAGCCAGTTCAGAAGGGTTCAGCGCCATATTACTCATCCCTGCCGAATAGGTATTTTACCTTAAAGTTTTGTACAATACAAAAAATATGCTTAATTTACCAATTGTTATACAACAATTGAAGACTATTGTGCTTCGGCA
>CALEIW010000045.1 GCA_937876055.1 uncultured euryarchaeote | reverse complement strand
ACTCGCCATGTACTCGGTCATGTGGAGTGAACATTGTTCATACAAATCATCACGTACACACCTGAAAAGGCTTCCAACTGAAGGTGAACATGTTCTTGTTGGCCCAGGTGAGAATGCAGGCGTCATTGATGTTGGAGATGACATAGCCATTGCAATTCGGATAGAGAGCCACAACCATCCAAGCTATATCGAACCATATCAAGGCGCAGCAACAGGCGTTGGGGGAATCATCAGAGATATTTTCACTATGGGCGCGAGACCCATAGCAATAATGGATCCGTTACGATTCGGCCCTATAAATGACGCACGAAGCAGATGGGTAGCAGAGGGCGTCGTTAGCGGTATTTCTGGTTACGGCAATTCTGTCGGAGTGCCAAACATCGGCGGAGAAACTGTTTTTGACGAAACCTATATCGGTAACCCACTTGTCAATGTTCTTTGCCTTGGCATTCTCCCAAAAGACAGGCTTGTGCTCGGCCAAGCATCTGGAGTAGGGAATTTAGCGGTTCTGCTTGGCGCCACAACGGGTCGGGATGGCATCGGAGGAGTAAGTGTCCTCGCCTCTGCAGGTTTCGGTGATGATGAAGAGGATGCTGAAAAGAGACCTAGCGTCCAGGTTGGTGACCCCTTTGAGGAAAAGCGCCTCATTGAATGTTGCCTAGAGTTACTTGACGCAGGACTCGTTGTAGGCATCCAAGACTTAGGTGGCGCTGGTCTTTCTTGCGCCGCATCTGAAACTGCATCGCGCGGTGGAGTCGGGATGGATTTTGATGTAACAGCTGTTCCTCAACGAGAAACAGGCATGGAACCATTTGAAATCATGACGAGCGAATCGCAAGAGAGAATGTTAGCAATCGTCAATCCAGAAAATTTAGAAAAAGTATTATTCATCAGTGAAAAGTGGGAAATTCGATCATCAGTAGTTGGCAAAGTCACTGAAGGTGGACAACTCCGTATTCTGGACGGGCTCGACGGACCTGTTCTTGGTGAAGTACCCGCAATTTCTCTCCATGAAGACGCACCTCTTTATGAGCGACCTATGGCACCTCCTGCGGACCTTGCTACACGCCAAGAAGATACACCAGAAGGGCACTTACCGGAATCAAATGATGTATCCGAAGACCTTCTTTCACTCATGCAAAGTCAAGAATGGATTACATCACAATACGATTCGCAACTTTTTCTTAATACAGTCGCCGGACCAGGTTCAAATGCAGCAGTTCTGCGACTTAAGCACCCAGTCTCAGGAGAAGACACCGGCCGTGGACTCGCAGTCACAACAGATGGGAACCATCGATGGTGTGCTGTTGACCCTAAAATCGGAACAGCAATGACTGTTGCAGAATCCATGCTCAACCTTGCTTGCGTTGGCGCTGAGCCTAGAGCATTAGTGAATTGTTTGAAT
>CALEIW010000044.1 GCA_937876055.1 uncultured euryarchaeote | reverse complement strand
AGAGACAGTAGATGAAGTTCTAGTCCTATCTCGTCACGCTGCAAAAAGTGGTCTCCCCTCCCTTACAGTTCATGCAATAGGTGTCCCTGGTGAAATTCCTCATGGAGAAGAAGGATTTGCTGGTGGCATAAAGGGCATTGCGGTGCCTCCATCGCCGAGATTTTCTGCCATATATTCGGCCCTTAGGGAAGAATCCTCTAAATCAGAATTAGCTGACGAATTTGAGGTCAGTTTAGAAACAACTCACCATGGTCCAGTTCTTACCAAACCGACACTTTACCTAGAGATAGGATCTACAGAATCTGAGTGGATTCGCAAAGATGCCGCATTGCTATGGGCAGCAGTGATCTCTAGGGTTCTAGGCTTATCTGATAAATCTCCGGAAGGAGAATGGTTTGGTGAAGGGGATGTTATGATTGGCCTTGGAGGCGGCCATTATGCTCCTCGTCATTCAGATATTGCAATTCGAAGCGGTTTACCATTTGGTCACTTACTGGCAAATTATGCTTTAATTTTTGATGACCAAAACAAAGAATCACCCTCTGGTCCTTGGCGACATAGTTTGTTGGAAGCAATTGAAAAAACCCGTATTGCATTTCCAGGAGGGACCATATTTGCGCATCTTGATCGTAAATCGTTCAAAGGTTGGCAACGAAATGCAATCATTGCAGAATTATCCTCAATTGATATTGAAGTTCGCCGAGGGAAGGAGATTATTCCTTGAGCAAGCGTGAAAGTGCTCCTGTCACACGGCCGTAGATATGGGGACACTCGGCCGTCTCGTAATGTTGATGATGCCAATCACTCCAAGATTCGTCGTAGGGTGGGTGGCAAAGAGGTATGTTGCGGGCCCAGATTTAGAGAGCGCATTACGGGTAATGCGCTCAATGAAATCTCAGGGAGCCTGTTTTACTCTAGACGTATTGGGCGAAGAGATAACCAGCTTAGAAGAAGCGAACTTTTTCGTAAAGGAATATCATAGAGCCTTGGATGCAATCATTGCTGAAGGTATGGATGCAAATATTTCTATCAAACCGACCGCTTTAGGATTATTAATTGATGAAAATCAAGCATTAGAAAACATAGAAAAAATTACAAGAATTGCATCAAATAACAATATCTTTGTAAGATTGGATATGGAAGACCATAGAGTTACACAGTCCACAATTGACATTGTAATTGAGATGCATAATCGAGGATTAACCAACATTGGCACAGTCCTTCAATCTAGGTTGTTCAGAACCGGTGATGACATCTCTTCACTTTCCTCAAAATTGGGTGGCTATTCAGATGTTAGAATTTGTAAGGGAATTTATCTTGAATCAGAAGACATTGCTCACACGAAATATGATGATATTGTCATAGCAACAAATAACGCGATTGACGACTTATTAGATGCAGGAGCATACACCGCTATTGCGTCTCATGACATACCTGTAATCGACCATTCAATAGCGGCATTAGAAGATAGAGGAATGGGTCCAACAACAGACGATCCGAGAGGAAATGCAGGTCCAGTAAGAAATGGTAAAGGACTGGGATATGAATTTCAATTCCTTCTTGGAGTCAGAGGCAATATACGAAGGAAGTTGGCAAAAGAAGGCCATCGAACACGTATATACATCCCATATGGCAGTAGGTGGTATGAGTATAGTATGCGTCGATTAAGAGAGAACCCTGATGTCGCTTGGCATGTAGCAAAGAGTATCATCATGCCATGGACAAATAGACGATAATCATCGCCTATTTTGTCTTCGGTCTTATTCCCTATTGTACGGAGGATGAAGATAAATTCTCCTAAGATCAATTGCAGTCCGCTTACCTCGAAGGGTTCTACCCTTTCCGGTATGCAGTGCGCGAATTCTCCAGCGGACTCCTTCTATTTCCATAATTGAACCACACGAAAACACCTCATCAGGGGAGCATTCAATAGTTCTTGAATGACTTTCTTCTCCATCTGTCATTGTTAAACGAACTATGCATTTATCACATCGGACAGCCCAAAGGGTTGAGATTTCTCTGGCTACCAAGGTTTTTTTTGGTCTAGTGTCCGAATCATCTATTCTAGTAACTCTGTATAGTATTCCACTGTGATCAAAAACATCACCTACAGAAATCAATTCATCATCATCCGATTCTATAGGCTGTGTTTGACTTTCGGCTCCATCGGAAAGTATTGAAGTAATGTTGATTGCTTTTCCGGGTCTCAAGTGAAGGGTTTGAACCTCATTACAATCAACACATTGGATTAGTAGGTCCTCTCCATCTCCCTTGTTGACTCGACGAAGTATTCGATGCTCTGTGAAATCTTCACAATTAGAACATTCAGAGACGTCAACCGTCTCCTCGTCATCTAGCCCTTCGTTCACATCTGCGCGGCTGACCTACTGTTCTTGAAGCCATCCGCGCGTGGGATGGTTCAAGAGAGAGCTACTGGAGGGGCTATTATGAGTGAGATAGGGGGTGGATTAGGGCTTCCGACTATGTCTCAAAGGGAGATGTTTGAGCAACTTCTTGGAGATGATGAATCAAGAAGTGGTTCTGAACCTGAAATCGCTGCTGCAATCGGCGAACAAATGATTCACATGGATTTGAGACCATTACCTCGATCTATTCGAAAAAGGATACGAGACATAGTGGCTCGAATTCCTGCAAAAAATGTAGTAATTATCGGCGGAGGTATTGGCCATCTTACCGCTTGGATGATGGATTTATGGTGCGGAAATCCTGCTATCGAAGATTCTGAGGGTAGCAACCGTCCCGAGACACTTCGTGTTATAGAAGAAGGTGGAAAATTCGGAGTAATCATTGATAGATTACTTCGCCGATATGATGCTTCTAATTGGGCACAGGTGATTTCAGATCCTTGGAGTGAAATTGCAGCCGAGACAGAATCTTGGAATGCCGCAAATGCTACACTTCCCGATGTTGCAAGAAGCGCTCCCCTTCCTCAGCCAATAGAACTAGTAATCATCGATTTACCAGAGATAGAAAGAGTTCATGCTGCAACTCTAGCCTTCAATCTATTAGCGCCAGGTGGAATAGTAATGGCCTTGGAGCCACAAGTTCCTACTGGAGATGTTGGTGAACCAGAGCAAGGCGTGGAAATGACTCCAGCACAACAGGTCGTAGCTTCATTCAATGAATGGATTGAATTTGTTCAGTCAGTCAACTCCAACCACTCTGCCGCCTTCGTTGAACTCGCAGGCGGAACTTTAGGCGTCTTCCTTCGTTCTGCCTGATTTGAATCGGTAATATCGATGTGTTGTAAATAACCAGAGGAATATTCCAACTCTTCTTCTGAACTCGAATTACTCAATACCTCTAGCATCAAATCAATTCTAAAAATTCCATAACCATAATGGTCATCATGTTCAGATTGTCCATCGTCCATTTGTGAATTTTCGCTCAATTGCGTTTTGATAAATTCAATTGCATTTGGCCCGCCTGAAGCACCCTCTCTTTGCAACTCGGGGTGGGCTTCGAGAATTATTGCCAATCCTCCCGAGACCCAAGCGGTAGCGGCTGAGGTTCCACTCGCCCAACCCCACCATGCGCCATCTCCTGCGCCTCCTGCAAATAGGATGGGGACTTCAGCTCCTGGTGCCAAAATTTCGGGTTTCATATCGGGATCGGAACGAGGTAACATTGGAGGCCAAAGTCTACCATCATTATCTCCCTGTGAACTTCCTCTCCAAACGTTGCCCAGCCTAGTCGCTCCACCAACACAGATAACATCCTCTACTGAGCCAGGAGAGGACACATCTCCATCATCATCCTGTCCATCATTTCCCGCTGCCGCAACCACGAAGATACCTTGATCTAGAGCGTCTTGAACGGCACTTTCCAGTTGGTCAGTAGTAATTCCACCAAAACTAATCCCTCCTTCTCCACCTAGGCTCAATGAGATGATGTCTGCCTGATTATCGGCGCACCAATCTACCGCCTCAGCAATTCCTGTATCTGTGCCTTCTCCATTGGAATCTATTGCCTTTGCCACCAATAAATCCACACCTTGAGCATTTCCACTGAGTCCATTTTTCGCAACTATAATTCCTGCCATTGCGGTTCCATGACCCTCGTCATCATAGGGCTCATTTTGCCCATTAATCGCATCAAACCAACCAGTGAGTGTTAGGTGCCGCAAATCGGGATGACTCATTTCGATGCCAGAGTCCACTACACAAACTACAACACCACTTCCATCCAAGCCAGAGACTTCATCAAATCCAGTTAATTCTTGGTACGATTGCTCCCATCCGGTCAAGGTTGGCGGAGGACCTCCAATCAATATCTCATCAGCCACTGATCTAAGCCAAAGGAAAATGACTGAAGCCACTAGAATAAATGCTAGTGTAGAAACAGAGCCAATCAACCACGGCAAGGCGCTATTGTCGTTTTTTTGGTTGTTAACTTCAGATGAATTTTCGATTGTTTCCTCTTCCATCCTAAATGACTCCAAATTATGAAATTACCAGGCTTCAGATCGTGAAAAGTGACTCATTACAGTAGTGCTTGACCCACACTCTCTACAAGATATTCTTGCCGGTATTATTGTATTGCATTCCGTGCAAGCCGTACCCGGTGATCCATTTCCTTCACAATTAGAGCAAGGCACCTGAATGCTACCATCTTGACTTCTGACAGCAACGGAATCGGCGCTACAAATCGGACAAGATCCTTGGCTCCGGCTCGCCTTCTTCGGAACAAATTCACCAGCAACTTCCCTTGCTCTAACGGATTGAATACGATCTCCAGCTGCCCCTAACATAAATTGTGGATACCACAATACATGGACCAGCAAAGCCATAGAAATAATTCCAAATAACGCATAAATGACTACATACAGAGTCATATCATTTTCAATTGGTGGGCGAGGAGAAACCGCATGTGCTCCAGCCCAAGATGAAATATTCAGAAATATCATCCAAGTTGCCAAATTCAAGCTCCATGCTTTCAAACTATGATCACTCCATGCCTTCTGAACTACCCTTGGGTCGGGATGTGTATGCCGCTCTTCGACATGAATATCTCTAGTTTCGATTACTGCTCTGTGTACAACAATTACCGCAAGGAAAATTAGAACTAGATTTCCTATAGCGAAACCTGCAAAATCTCCGGAACTTGAACCAAATGGGAAGTCGCTGGCTGATGAATGGCTGACTACAAATCCAAGTTGGACTGCCAATGTTGCTATTGTCAACCAGACAAGATTTTCTCTCATGAGGGGGAATCTTGTCCAAAGCAAAGCAAAGAACCCAATCCAAGCAATTATCGAAAGTAAAGCCAACATAAGTGAGAAATCATTGACGTGTAGAAATCCTGCTTCATCCCCGTAAAGACCCCATCTATTGTAATCACCTCCAGATGCTATTTCACCAATACCTAGATCCCAAGTGCCGAGGATTATTGATAGAGAACCGATGCCAATAATCATCGCTTCAGTAACTCCCCATTGTTGGGATATCATCTTTCCATGAAATATATATTCTTGAATTACCGAATCCAAAGGGGCCAATCTAGAATTACGTTCTCCTAACTTGAAAGGAAGTTCTACATCACTTAATCGAACTTGGCTCACATCAGCCAAATTCTCGTCGATTGTATCGACCTCAACTTCTTCCACGTATCACACCGCGAAGAATCAACCATAAGAAATACACTTGAATCTGGGACTACTAAATGGTAATCTAAAGCCTTTACAGAGGGATTGAGTTCGAGTGGCGCCGAGAGGGAGATTTGAACTCCCGAGGGTAGAACCCACATGATTTCCAGTCATGCGCAATACCAGGCTATGCGACCTCGGCTTGTATCCTTCGAGATACGACCTTGACTTTAGTCTGACGCAGTATTCCTTTGCAACCCTTACAGGTCTCAAATTGCGCGGTCCAATCCGCAGTCGTTAAATCGGTTCTGTCGGTGGCGCATTCACTGCCACTGTGGCTTAGGGGTATAGCGTCGCCTTGGTAAGGCGAAGGTCGGGAGTTCAAATCTCCCCAGTGGCTCCAATATGAGCATTTTTTTCCCCTCTATTGTACTACTATAATAGCCGCTATAGTTTACCACATTTTTCACCTGTTCGTAGAACAGGGACCGTGTTGTATATAATCTCACTATGTATGTTGAGGCTATGCCCGCCAGCCGCCGCAGACTAGCAACCGCCCTTGTAATGTTGATGATATTCGCTCCGTTCGCCAGCGCAGGAGTTACGAATTGGACAATTACAACACCGATTAACCCCGATGATGATGGTGTTACTACGAATGCCTTCAGTGTTCCAAGTAATGAGACGATAACAGATGGGTGGATTTCCGTCAATAGCGTTCCGATGGCTTCATCTGGGTTAGATTCGATTTCAATTAGCGGCGATGATTTCGACAACGGCACATACGATGGAGCAACCGATTCCATTTTGGATGGAAACCTAACAATGTATGACGACGGTAGTACGTCATCGGTCTGGAATTTTGATGATAATGGCAATTTCTCAATTGCAATGGCGGATGATTATCATTCAGGTCCTGGTTCCCATCTGTGGGTTTTACAGAACCCTATCGCTCCATCTGATGAATGTGGGGATTTATTGCTATACAACCTCACTTCGGGTTACGACTTAGACTTCGATATTTCTCTAGATGACGATGAAGTCATTTCTACAGAAAACCTGTGTCAGACCAATATGACAATTGAGAATGGTACAGGTCAACCACCACATGGTGATGTTAATGGTACCGTACAGAATGGTTCCGTAACCGTGATCGATTACACTCTTACAACTGGAGACTCCAACTGTCCGTATGGAGGTACACACATCATTTGGGGTAACGATTTTTCAATTTATTACGACAAAAACACCTCACTAAATGCTTCTGAGATTGAAGGAGAATTCTATTTTTGTGATGGCCAAGAAGTATGGTTTGCATCTTTGCTTGATTTAGGCGGAACCATTGTAGGCGATCAACAACAGTTAGCCCATGGTGTAGTCCCTGCAAATCCATCTGAAGGAGAAGTGGTAGTAGGCACACTACCAGGTCAAGCATTAGATCCTGGCACAGATGCTTGGTTACTTCTACCGTCCTCTGACATTCCTGCTAACCCAGATACTCACGTGAATTACTCGTTTTCTTTTGACCACTGGCATGATCTAGAAACCGGTGATGGAGCATGGGTTGAACATAGGTTGAGGAATGGTTCATCAGGATGGAGTGGTTGGACTTGGACTGATCTAGAGTCAGGTTACACACATTCCATATCGATGGGCGACCTTGATGTATCTGGCACACCCTCTTCAAGCACAATTCCAGTTTTCGGTGGAGATGCGGTAAGCGGTTGGGTGTCCTCATCCACAAATCTGTCAAATATTTCTGACATCATTACATTTACAGAAATTCAATTTAGATTCAGGATAGTAACTGCTGATACTTCTTCAGGCTCTGCAGGATGGTTCCTTGACAACATAAATTATCACAATGATGGTGATAA
>CALEIW010000043.1 GCA_937876055.1 uncultured euryarchaeote | reverse complement strand
GCAACCGCTGTAGAATTCAGAGTATGAACTGCGGAATTTCCTTCGGCAGTGCGATATCTCATCCGTAGGCGATTAGCTTGGTAATCGGTGCAATTTGAGCATGAAACAACTTCCTTGTATGCATTTGCGCCGGGCAACCAAGCCTCTAGGTCGTATTTCTTCGAGGCAACAGTTCCCATGTCGCCTGTGCAGATATTTACTACTCTGTAATGCAGACCTAGGCTATCCCATAACTCAACTGCATTGGTAAGTAACTCCTCATGATGTTCCCAGGAATCATCTGGCTTGCAAATGACAATTTGTTCAATCTTGGTAAATTGGTGCACTCTCCAAATTCCTCGATCAGACAATCCATGTGCTCCTACCTCGCGTCGGAAGCAAGAAGACACACCAACCAACTTAATCGGTAATTCTGATGGTTCGATAATTTCATCCATTCTCATCGCAGTGAGTGGATGCTCGCTAGTTGCGATGAGGTAGTATTTGTCTGGTTCAATACCATACATGACAGTCTCAAAGTCACCCAAATCAGTGACGCCTTCGTAGGCCTCACGGTTCATCATAAGCGGTGGTTGCACCAAGGTGTAGCCTCGCTCCATGAGGAAATTAGCGGAATAACTCTGTAGAGCCATTTCTAATCGGGCGAGGTCACCCTGAAGGAAGTAGAAGCGAGAACCGGTTACCTTCGCTCCTCTAGCAAGGTCAACCCAATTATTCATCTCGATTAGGTCGTTATGATTACGCGCTTCGAATCCTAACTCACTCTTGTCCCCGTGTAAACTGTGTAGGGTATTTTTCTGGTCATCTTCTCCTACCGGAACTGACTCATGCAGGATATTTGGAACTCGCATTCTAATTGCATCTCTCTCTGCCAAACAGGAATCGACTTTTTCACTTAGAGCATCAATCTCTTGCCCGAGACTGGCAACCTCGGCTAAAATTGCGTCTGCAGCGGCGGAATCGCCGGATTTCTTTGCTTCCGCAATACCTCTAGCGGCCTCATTCCGCTTCTTTCTGAGTTGGTCGACATCATATCTTGCTTGCCGCCATTCTTCATCGAGACGGATCACCTCGTCGATGTTGTCAGGGGGCATATCTCTCTTGTCATGGTCGGCCCTCAGCACATCCGCGTGCTCTCGGAACATGCTCATGTCCAGCATAACAACCGAACCTAAGGGCTCAACACTTAGCCTTCAATGAATCGGGGAATCTCACTATTTCGAGCACGATGCGCTAGAGGAAGGTAATCGCCTGAAACAATTGCGCAGGCCCAACAGCATAGATTCCACTGATGATGTAACCCAATATCGCCCCGCCGTTTAACAGCGGCAGTCCTGGTTGTGGATTTCCTTGGGCAACGAAGGTCATCAGCAGCACATATCCAACTAGGCCTCCGATAAGTGTACCAATTGCTACAACGATTTGCGCCATGTAGAAAGTACCGTATGGATTCCAAATTTCTGGTCCCCAATCAGGTAGGAA
>CALEIW010000042.1 GCA_937876055.1 uncultured euryarchaeote | reverse complement strand
TACTAGAATAGAAAGTGGAGTGATTTATCACTTAACTAATTCCTCCGTCGAAGAGGCAGATATTACTGGTAAAATCGACTGGGAAAGAAGACGGCAACTCATGGACCACCACACCGCAGTCCACATCGTAGGTGGAAGTGCTCGTGCTATACTAGGCCCCCATATTTGGCAAGCCGGTTCTAACAAGGGTGGGCGATATGCACGAATTGACTTAACTCACTACTCCAGACTTTCACGAGATGATTTGGATAAGATTGAAGATCATGCAAATGACATCATCGCAAAGAATCCTATTGTAGAAAAATTAGTCCTAGATAGAGCCGAAGCAGATGTGCAATTCGGCTTCGAATTATATCAGGGCGGCCCGCCCAAATATAGTCAGATTCGAATAATCAAAATCGGTGACCATGATGTGCAAGCTTGTGGAGGAACGCACCACGATAATACCGGCGAAGTTGCTGAACTTCGCATCATCCGGTCTAGTCAAGTCCAAGACGGGGTCGAGCGTCTGCAAATCGTGGCAGGGGAGACGGCACGCGAGCACGCGCGAATTCAGGAACGCCTCTTGAACGAATCAAGCGAGGTTCTAGGAGTATCTCCAGAGGACCTGCCAGGTGCGGTCACACGGTTCTTTGATGAGTGGAAATCTCAACAGAAGAAGATTGAATCTTTAGAAGCTGAAATCGTAAGGCTGCGGACCAGTGGAGGAGGCGATGGCGCCATAGAAAAAGACGGAATTCGCTATGCCCTTATGGAAGTTGATGGCGACATGAAAGCAGTCATGTCAATGCTAAGCCAATTAACACGAGATCCTCAAAATCCGACTCTAGCGGTTCTAGGGACTAGAGATGGAGGCGGAAAACTAATCGTCGCCAGCACCGAAGGAACCATCGCTGCCGAGAAACACGATGCAAATGAGATTCTAGGAGCCATCGTCGGTCACATCAATGGTGGCGGCGGAGGCCGCCCGACAATGGCTCAAGGCGGTGGTTCAAACTCGGAGGGCATACCCGATGCATTGGAAGCTGCTCGTAATCTACTCGGGTTGTGAGTGAAATGGTCGAACAAGTCGATGTATCTCAGCGCGCTGCATCAATTGAATATGCGATTAGAGATGTAGTAGTTCCTGCCGTTGAATTGGAAAAACAAGGTCATGAAATTATTCGGCTAAACATTGGGGACCCATTGGCATACGAAGGATTACCAACTCCTGAACATATGATCGCTGCCTACAAACAAGCATTGGATTCTCAGGATAATGGCTATGGCCCTTCATACGGAATTCCTTCCCTAAGGCAGGCGATTGCCAAAGCTGAATCTGGCAAAGGCTGGGATTGTTCAGAAGACGATGTCTATGTTACACACGGTGTTACCGAAGCCTTGCAAATAATCTTCGCCGCATTTCTAGAAGATGGGTCAAAGGTACTTGCTCCAGGCCCTCATTATCCTCCTTACATGGCTTATCCTCAGATGTATGGTGCAAGCACAATTGAATATCGCCTAAATCCAAACGATGGATGGCGGATTGATCTAGAAGATATCAAAGCCAAGATGGATGATAGTGTTCGTCTTCTTGTGCTTATTAACCCCAATAATCCTACTGGAAATGTACTAACTTCCTCGGAAATAGATGCCTTGCTAGATATTACCAAAGAGTATCCCAAGTGCACCATTATTGCTGATGAAATCTATGATGCACTTGATTTCACAGGCGAACTTTGCTCTATAGCCTCAAGATCGAAAACTTCACCTGTAATCGTTCTAAATGGGGTTTCTAAGGTATACTTCGCTCCAGGTTGGCGCATTGGCTACATGGCATGGCATGACCCCGAGGGTCGCCTAGAGTTGGTGCGTGATGGAGTTGAGAGATTATTGAGAAGTCGTTTGTGTGCTTCCACACCTGCTCAACATGGATACTTGGCTGGCTTAACCGATGAACACGATTGGCTAGAAGGACATCGTTCCAGAGTAAAGCAAAGATTGGATTATTGTATGACTAGAATTACAGAGATAGATGGATTGGAGTGCGAAGTACCAGGAGGTGCTTTTTACCTATTTGTTAGGATTACAGATGAATCCATAACTTCTGACAAACAATGGGTTCTAGATCTTCTCCACCAACAACATGTATTGGTCGTGCATGGCTCTGGATTCTCTCCTGAATTTGGCTCTGGGCATTTTCGTATGGTCTGCTTACCTCCCATCGAAGTATTGTCTACAGCCTTCGACCGAATTGAAAAATTCATCAATGGATGATCGCATGGGATTTTTTGATTTCCTCAATCGAAAAAAATCTCCATCTGACCCTATAGATAGGATAAAACAACGATGGTCACACCTTTCTGATGGATTGATAAAAGACAATTATTCCTCAAAAACCAATCATTATGGTTCTAGATTCTCCACTAACGGATTCGAGACATGGTTCTTGGGTTTGGAACAGAGGCTAGGGCAGAGTTTAGGTCGTAGATTAGCCCATGCTGCTTTAGAGCATCAAGAATTTTTCTTGAAAAATTCTGGGGTCAAAATTCCCTCTAGTAGAGACCCAAAGAATTGGACGGAAAATATACTAGATTGGCAAACAAGAGGGCTTGGAGCGTATAGTAAATTAGAGGATGAGGACGAAGTTAGGCTGCTTGTTGAAAGCCCCGCCTCATCTCCGATATGCTCAGGTTTACTTACTTCAGCATGGGAAGTAGCTACAACAAAACGTCACCGTTTTGTATGGTCTCAGAGTTCTCAAGATGGCCTAGTTGTTAGCTTGAATCTTGATCATAAGGACTTACCAAACCCTTCAGAGATAATTCCTCTCTGGCCAAATACAGATAGTGATTCTGTAAATTACGAATTGGCAGAAGAATCATGGGAAGATCTCAGGGTAGAATTCCCTGGAGTTTGGTCAATAATGAATGAAAGAAAAATAATTATTCACAGAGACCTAATATTAAGATTTG
>CALEIW010000041.1 GCA_937876055.1 uncultured euryarchaeote | reverse complement strand
CCTAATTCATTGATGAGATATTGATAAACATGATTTGCATCTCTATCCATTGCGTCTACTATCGCTGAAAACTTTCGGATTATTGTCTGATTACCTTCTACTAGAATCTCCGGAGTGGGCATAGTCCATCGATTTCTTTCACTGATGTCTGTCGGAATTCTATCCCGTGCTCGCTCGAGCAGAGCATCATATTCGAAGTCACTCATCTATTCGGGCGAGCAACGTCTCCCTTTTCACCCCACCGGATAGGCTCACGGCTAGGCACTAACCGTCAAAGACCAGTTTAGCAACGGCGGGGTATGGACGAGGTCATCGAGGTCAAGGTGGCAAAGGTTCACGAGGATGCACAGTTACCTACTCGAGGTAGTGCACACGCTGCAGGTTACGACCTGTATGCTTTGGAAGATACCGATGTTCTCTATCGAACTGCAACATTAGTACGAACTGGTTTACATGTAGCGATTCCGGTTGGCTATGAAGGTCAAGTTCGGGCTAGATCTTCTTTAGGCAAGAGAGGTTTGATTCCACCACATGGAATTGGCACCATAGATGCAGATTATCGTGGAGAGTTATTTGTCATGATGACATGGATTGGAGAAGGCGATTCTTACACAATATCTAAGGGTGAAAGAATCGCTCAATTACTGATTACTCCAATCCCTCAATCAACCTTCAAAGAAGTGGAGCTGGATGAACTTGGTGAGACTGATCGAGGAATTGGTGGATTCGGTTCTACAGGAAGATTTTGACTATCTTTACACGGTTCGTAGAACCGTGCTTCTACATATTCAACATACGAATCCTTGATACGGGGCGGATGGAGCGGTTCAATTGATGCCACTGAGCATAGACGAGCTTCGCAGAAAGGTCGAAGAATACCACAACAAGGGCTTGAACAGTCAGCAAATAGCAGATGAGTTGTCACTTTCTCAGACCACCATCCAATGGCTTTCCTCCTCAAATGTACCACTTGACGAAGAAACTCCTTCCGATATCAGGGTTGGATGGCGTTCTGTTGCGGTGAAGGCTGCAAGAGTTGAAGCCGTATCATACGTATTCTGCGACATAATTGAAGAAGAAATCGGAGAAGAAGTTGATACAATGGTTGGAATTTCGATAAATGGAATTCCCTTCGCACAGGCAATTGCTGGACAGATGGATCTTGAGTTAGCAGTAAGTCGAAGTATTAGCGAATCCGAGGCCGGTCATCTATCCGAGGTATTCGCCCATGTTAGTGGCAAGAGAGTTGTCGTTATCGACGATGTTGTCTCTTCTGGAACCACTATGAGAAAGACCGTTCAACATCTTCGTGAATCGGGTGCTGAAGTCAAACTCTGTTTGGTTTTAGCAAATAAGACCGAAATGAACGATATTGACGGAGTCCCGTTGCGAGGCCTAGTTCGAGTGGTAACTGTCTGAGGTAGAATCGATGCACTGGGCGGACTTTACCGCTGAAAAACTCAGCAAAGAACGAGGCAATAGGCAAGTTGCATGTTCAGGAATTACACCATCGGGTGAATTCCACATCGGCCACATTAGAGAGATTCTCTCAGCTGAAATGATACACCGAGCCTGTCTTGATGCTGGATTGGATTCTCGATACATATTCATCGTCGACTCAATGGACCCACTTCGCCGAGTATACCCCTTCCTTTCGGAAGAATACGAGAAATACATCGGTTGTCCTCTTGCATTCATTCCTGCACCAAATTCAGACGGAAAACCTGACCCTAATGGTCTATCATACGCTGAACATTTCCTCGGGCCGTTTTTAGATGCGCTTGCAGAAATTGGGGTTTTTCCTGAAGTAATTATGAATCATGAGACCTACTCAAAGAGTCAATTTGCTGAAAAGATAGATTCTGCAATCGAACAAGCAGATGAAATCCGAGAAATTATTGAAACTATTTCTGGTAGAGAATTGGATGATGATTGGTTTCCATACAAACCACTTGGATCAGATGGTAGTATGGATGGTGTAACTGTAACCGGCTATGAGAAACCATTTGTTCATTGGACAGATAGGCATGGAAAATCGGGTTCTGCAGACATAAGAAAAGCGGAAGGAAAGTTGCCTTGGAGAATAGATTGGGCTGCTCGCTGGGGGATTCACGGAATTACCTGTGAGCCAGCAGGAAAGGACCACGGAGCCGCTGGTGGGTCATTTGACACTGGATTGCCGATTTGCAAATTATTGGGTTCCGAACCACCCTCAAAGATGGTCTATGAGTGGATTCAGGTAAAAGGCGCGGGGCCGATGTCCTCCTCTTCTGGTAATACCGTTGGCCCAATAGAAGCACTGAATTTGGTACCACCTGAAATTCTGCGATATCTAATCGCGGGCTCCAAGATGAACCGCCATATCGATTTCAATACTGGTTCAGCACTGTTTCAGATGGCAGATGAATACGAGAGATTAGTTGCAGACCCTCCAAACCCAGACGCTGAAGACCTGACAAAGAGACAGCGGGTTGCTGCAATAACACAAAGTGGAGCAATGCGACTAAGCCAAATAAAGAGAGGAGGAGATCCTCTTGATTCTCTTGCTGGAGTTACTTTCCGACACTTAGCAATGCTGGCGCAAATCAAAACTTCTGATGATGATGTTTGGAATTCACTAAGAAATAGTGGCCACCTTAGTGGCGAGCCAAATTCAGCTTTGCAAAACCGATTAGAAAGGATGCGAAACTGGATTGGAAGCATACATTTCCCGGAAGATGCAAGAATCAATATTCAAAAGGTAATTGATGAAAATTCGCGTGCACAATTAAGCTCAGAACAATTATCATTCCTTGAAAAATTGGCTGTTGAACTTAGAGATTCAGAATGGTCCGATGAAACAATCGGAAACACAATTCGAATGACATCTGCCAACTCTGGTGTGAGTGGAAGAGAGGCATATATTGCACTGTATTGGGCTATGCTGGGACGAAGTCACGGACCAAAGGCTTCAGCGCTAATTTTTGAAATTGGAAAGAACGCTGCGATAGAATTGTTCAGCTCATAGTTCAAGATTCATCATTCAATTTCTCAAGAAGGACAGTAATGCCAATAAAGCCTCCTGCGAAACCTGCACTGAATAAACCCAATTCCAAAATTGAAGCGAAAATTGATTCTAATGATTCAACAATCCATCCAATAACATCTGAAAAAATTTCCAAAATACGACCGAAGTTGATGGTGATTATACCTGAAACAGCCAAGAATCCTAAAAATGAAACTTGAGCTAATGCGATAATTCTTATCGTCTTCAATGAAATGCTACCTAAGAATGCTGCAGTAGCCCCAAGAAAGAAACCAACTATACCCTTTAACCCGTAGTTAGTGATTAACTCGATTTTTTCACCCTCCTAATTTAGAATCGCTATATCAAGTAGCCTTGGTTCTGGCATGCCTTCTTTGGCCTCAGCAATTGCTTGAACTTCCATGCGGGCCCCAGCCATCGTTGTCACAAATGGAATGTTAAGTTCAACCGCAAGTCTGCGCATCATATTTCCATCCAATACCGCTCCGCCAGTACTCCTAGGTGTATTGATGATTAGCTGAATCTTACCCTGACGCATTAGATCTAATGCATCCGGAGTCAAACCCTCAGCAATACGATAACAAGTTTGAACATCTATTCCTCCTGAATCTCGGAGGACGTGAGCAGTCCCTCTTGTAGCATAAATTGTGAAACCCATCTCCTCCAATTCTTGAGCCAAGGGGATAACATCGTGTTTGTCGGCATTCTTGACAGTGATGTAGACTCCACCATCTGTCGGAACAGGGATTTCAGTTGCCAAGCGCGCTTTCAAATATGCCGCAGCTGCGCGCTTGTGGCTGCCCATCACTTCTCCAGTACTCTTCATCTCTGGTCCAGGAGCAGGGTCAAGACCACGTAATTTGATGAATGGGAAAACCGGAGCTTTGACGCAGACTGCCTCACTCTGTGGTTCTGGGAAATCAAGGTCTGCTAATTTTTCACCCATAGTAAGACGGGCAGCAATACGAGCTAGCGGAACCCCGGTTGCCTTGGCTACGAATGGGAATGTTCTCGAACCACGAGGGTTTACCTCCAAGACATACAGGATTTCTCCACGAATGGCGTATTGAATATTGAAACAACCCTTTACTCCGAGTTGAATACCAATTTTTCTTGTCCAATCTTCGACTTGTGCTAATACTTTCTTTGAGACATTTTGTGGAGGTATAAAGCACGTTGAATCACCTGAGTGAATCCCTGCTTCCTCAAGGTGTTCCATAATCGCCCCAATTAGCACTTCGCTACCATCACAAACCGCATCAACATCTAATTCGATAGCATTGCCAAGATATTCGTCAACCAATAATGGACGGTCTGGTGACAGGAATGCTTCTTCCATATATGCATCCAATTGTCGTTTGTTGGAAAGTATCTCCATACCTCGACCCCCGAGAACGTAAGAAGGACGAATTAGAACTGGATAGCCTATCTCTTGAACTGCTTCCCTAACTCCTTCTGGCGTACTGGCAGTGGCCCCATTAGGCATCCTTAGACCAACACGTTCTGCGAATGCTTCGAAGCGTTCCCTGTCACTAGCTTCATCGACTGCATCCGGAGTTGTCCCTTGCATGGCTAAGTTGAGACCCATTCCTTCGAGGTGAGGAAGTCTACCAGCCAATGGAAGGGCGAGATTGATTGCAGTCTGACCGCCAAATTGCAGTAAAATACCATGTGCCTTCTCACGTAGTAAGATCTCGGCTGAGTGTTCCAATGTCAGTGGATCGAAGTATAGACGGTCGCTGGTATCGAAATCAGTAGACACTGTCTCGGGATTATTGTTGATGATTATCGCTTCATGCCCTAATTCTCTTATCGCTCCAACGGCATGGACACAACCGTAATCGAATTCTATTCCCTGACCAATTCGAATAGGTCCGCTACCCACCACAACAATCCTTTGCTTGGTGAATTCATCGATTCCTGGAACATGATCGATTCCAGTTGGGGCCGAACCACCTTCATAGGTAGCATAGTAATATGGAGTTACAGCGGCAAACTCTGCTGCGCAAGAATCAACCATCCTGAATCTTGGATGGATTTCTAATTCGTGCCTCCTGGCCATTACGGAGTCTTCGTTTGAACCCTCAGGCAAAGTCTTGAATCCACTTACTGGGAAGCCAGCGAGTGCATCTGCTATGTGTAAATCTGTGAAGCCTGCACCCTTCCATCGGCGCATCTCTAGAACAGGTATTTCTGATGCGCTCATTCCTAATTCTCCTGCCGCACGTATCTCTGTTTCAAGCGCGGCCATTTTCTCAAATCTGTGCAGGAACCAGCGAGTAATACCTCCCGATACATCTCTAACGTCTTCGATTGAATAACCTCTTCTAAATGCCTCAAATAAGGCACCCATTCTTCTATCGGTAGGAACTCTCAACCAATCGATTAGGAGAGCTTCAGGCAATGGTTCACTCGCTCTTTCATCCATGGTCTCCCCACCGGAAGCATCGGCCATGGTGAGCGGTCTAGGATGAGGTTGTCCATACTCAAGACTGGCCCATGCCTTGAGGAACGCCTCCTCAAAGCAGCGACCTATTGCCATAACCTCGCCTGTTGATTTCATTGATGTGCCGATAGTTCTGTCTGCGGTTCGGAATTTGTCGAAGGGCCATCTAGGAATCTTAACTACACAATAATCCAATGTTGGTTCGAAAGCAGCAGTGGTCCCTTCACCGGTAATTGGGTTAGGCAGTTCATCCAGAGTATAACCTACAGCGATTAATGCCGCCATTCTAGCGATTGGGTATCCCGTTGCCTTGCTTGCTAGTGCTGAAGACCTTGAGACTCTTGGATTAACCTCGATTACTCGATATTCTCCAGTCGATTGTTCGACTGCAAATTGAACATTACAACCGCCTTTGATATTGAGCCGTCTAATCAGGCGAAGAGCAGCATCACGTAACATCTGATGATCTCTGTCTGAGAGTGTCTGCTGTGGTGCTACAACAACCGACTCTCCAGTATGGACGCCCATAGGGTCAATATTTTCCATTGTGCAGACAATGATTGCGTTATCGGCACCATCCCTCATAACCTCGTATTCATGTTCTTGCCAACCGAGGATGCTTTCCTCGATTAGTACCTGTCCTATGGCAGAATGGAGTATTCCTTGACTTGCTATCTCTACCAATTCCCCCATATTATGAGCTGTACCACCGCCAAGGCCACCCAAGGTGAAAGCCGGTCGAATCAGAAGTGGGAAACCTCCCAGACTATCGGCAGCCTGTATAACTGCCTCAATCGAATCACAAGCAATTGCTTTGCAAACTGGAAGATCGATTTCTTCACACACCTGTTTGAATAAATCTCTGTCTTCTGCCTCATCAATCGATACTAAGTCACAACCGATTAATTCAACTTCCAATTCATCTAGACTACCATCGTGGGCAAGGGCAGAAGCGATATTGAGGGCTGTTTGCCCACCCATTCCGGCTAGTAGAGCATCTGGTTTCTCGATTTCTAAAATTCGCTTTACAACCTCCGGCAACAAAGGTTCGATGTAAATTCGATCTGCCATTTCGGGGTCATTTTGAATTGTTGCCGGATTGGAATTAATCAGAATCACTTCGTATCCATCTGCCCTAAGTGCTCTACAAGCCTGACTTCCGGAAAAATCGAATTCCGCCGCTTGACCAATACGGATTGGACCACTGCCTAGAATAACAATTCGTTTCAAATCGTCTCTACGAGGCATCAACTATCTCCTCCTGAGGTGGGGATTGGAATTCCCGCTAAATGATCCGCTACCATACTAGCGAATCTGTCGAATAGAGGAGATGCGTCATGTGGACCTGGGCAAGCTTCTGGATGATATTGGATTGTGAAGGCCCTTTTGCCAATCAAGTCTAGACCTTCTACAGTTCTATCGTTGGCATTGACGTATCTAACCTTGAATGGAGCCTCAAGTTCGTTGCCCGAACGGGCTGAACAAGCACCAGATGGATGGGGTGCGAGCATCCCTTTTTCGGGGTCCTCGACCGCAAATCCATGATTCTGGCTAGTAATATACACTCGACCGCTTTCAAGGTCTACTACAGGTTGGTTTGCCCCTCTGTGTCCGTATCTCAGTTTGTAAGTTCGTAGACCTGCTGCTAGCCCCATTAACTGGTGACCTAGACAAATACCCATAACCGGTAAACCGGCTCTAACCGCCGCGGCTAAACTATGTTTAGCGTTTGTTGCCGCTCCTGGATGGGCTGGGTCACCTGGACCATTCGAAGCGAAGAATGCATCCGGTTCCCATTTCAAAATCTCATCGAATGTTGTAGTCGCTGGAAACCAAACTACCTCAAATCGTTGAGATAATTCTCGAAGAATATTGTACTTGACTCCACAATCAATAGCCGCCAAACGAGGAAGCGATTTACCTTCCTCATCGACTGCACCTGGATTGATAATTACCGCCTCATCACATGTCACTTCAGCCACTAAATCCTCAGCATCAGGAGGTGTCATTTCATCGAGTCGAACTAGCATTTCTCTTTCCGCTTCTGCCGGACCAAAGATACACAGAACCGTGCCGTGCTCTCTAACCCGGCGAGTCAATTCCCTTGTGTCGATGTCTTGGATACCCGGAACTTCATGAGCAAATAGAAGATCATGTACGCTCCCTATGGCATCTCTGTGATCGGGGACTTCCATCAATTGTCTACAAACAACACCCCTTGGCCAAACTCCCGCGGATTCTGAGGTTCCTGCGTGTACCCCGTAATTTCCAAGCAAGGGCCATGTAAATGTCAGAACCTGTCCTGCGAAAGAGGGGTCGGTTAAACTCTCTTGATAACCAGCCATTCCAGTAGTGAAGACTAACTCTCCTTCAGCGATTTTAGGCGCTCCAAATAGTCGCCCACGATAGCGTGTACCATCGGCTAGTAACAATAATCCATCTGCCCCTGAAAGTGGCTCTGGAGTGTTAGAATCTAACAGAGCATCCGCTGCATCAGGGAAACTTGGCGGGTTTTTAACACCTGAAACATCAGCGCCGGGAGTGAATCCTCTGCCGGGAGGGTTCTCCGACATCAGCGATGCTCCCTGAAAGAGCCTATTAATCATTGAGAGTGTTTTCACTCTTCTTCAAGGCTCATGACCTTCTTTCGATCTAGACTAGGGACAACCTGAATTTCTCCGCCTTGAAAGTGTTTAGACTCATCGATTTGCCCTATTAGAGATTCGAGGAAAACACCCAACGCAGCCACTTCTGAATGTGGTTGATTACCAATAGAAATGTTGTAGTTTGCTAACCTGAATACTTCACCTGGAACTTTAGTCCCTCCGACTACAATTACCATTGGGCGATTGCTTTCAATTGAGGAAAGAGATTCCCTCCAAGATTCTCCATACATGGTGAGGTGTACTATTTGACCCGGTTTTCCGTCTCCTGCATCTTTGGCGAATCGACGAAGGAAAGACATAGGATTAACTTCGTATCGACATTCAAAATCGCCTCCAAACCTCTCACTTACTGATCTCCAAGTTTCTATGGCAGACTCGTCTTCTTCTCCAGCCAGAATAACTTCATCCGCGCCAAATGCTCTAGCTGTCAAACCGAGATGGCTGGTAATGCGCTTGTCACGCTCTCTTCGGTGCCCTAATCTCAGAACTGAGACCCTTCGGTTCGAAGCAGCCATGCGATTACGCAGAAGGGCCGACTTCATCAGCCTGACCCATGTCAGATGACTCACTAAAATCGGGAATTAAGTCTACTGGCATGTTAATCATTTGCAATCTGACCCATTGAAGTAGCCAGGCGTCGATGAATAACTTCGCAGAGTAATGAATCATTATTGCCAAAGCAAGAAGTCGTAGGCTGGCGAATGTTGCAGTTTGAGTAGCTACGTCGTTTGTAAGTAAAGCGAATCCAAGCGGTTCTAGGATGTAGTATACTGCAATTACAACGAGTAAACCACCTAAATTTGACATTGAAGCATGTCCCCTTTCTCTTCCAACGCTCCAAACCACGGTTGCAAAGAAGACTACTACAGGAACCATCTTTGCTAACATGGAAAAGTCAAAATCACCCAATAATGAATCGGGTATGTCTGCGTTGTTCAGGGCTTCTGAGCCTTTTTGCACAGCTATCCACCAGAACAATCCAGACATCATCAATAATACCCCAGATAGCCAGCCACGATTTGTAATCATATCTCGAATTTCATGCCTATCTTTAGGTTGTAAACGCTGTAGAATTGATTCCATTAATTCCAGTGCATCATTGGTTGGAAGTTCTTCCTTAGCAGCGGCTGCAATACCTTGTTGAGAGGTATTTTCTACCCTATTAGAAGGCTCGTCGCCCAAAACCATTGACGGATTGCCGCTCCGTCACATCATAAAGGGTGCGTCTAATGGGAGGTCTGAAATGGCCGACTGGAGACCTATTCTAAATCGCCGAAGCGATGGTTTTCCAAGAATAATGGGGATTCTGAACATAACCCCTGACTCATTTCATGCTGATTCAAGAGTTGATTCGGTTGACGATGCTTTGTCCCGCGCCAAGCAAATGGTAGAGGATGGGGCAGATTGGCTAGATATTGGCGGCGAGTCTACAAGACCCGGGGCAGAACCTGTAGCCATAGATGAAGAAATGAATCGTGTTTTACCGGTAATTAAGGCGGTTAGAACCGCTCTTCCTGATGTTGGAATTTCAATAGATACAAGACGTGCTTCTGTTGCCAAGGCCGCGCTAGATTTCGGTGCAGATTTGGTGAATGATGTAAGTTCCTTATCCGACCCAAATATGGTAGATGTAATCATAGAAAAAAAATGTCCTATTTGTATAATGCATATGCAAGGATTACCTGAAAATATGCAAAATAACCCTAGTTACGGTGATGTAGTATCAGAAGTTCGTGAAAGACTTGACATCACAGCTCAAAAGTTAGTCAATTTAGGATTAAATCCTGATATGATTGTTACAGATCCAGGAATAGGTTTTGGTAAATTACTTGAGCACAATCTATCATTATTGGCCGCAGGCAAAGAAATTGTCCCTAGGCAAGATATGCCATTGATGTGGGGGGTAAGTAGGAAACGAATGTTTGCTGATCTGCTCGGCCGGAGTGATAGTGAAGAGAGGTTGGCCGGAAGTTTAGGAATCGCAGCGATGGCCGCATCCAAAGGAGTCGATATCATCAGGGTACACGATGTGCGTGAGCACGCCGACATGTATGCGGCTATGCGCGCAATCGATTGAGGTGATTTGATGGGGCAGAATATAGTCGATATCGATGATAATTTACGAATTATTGGAACCGCTCACGTCAGCACTGCATCTGTGGAATTAGTTAGAGAACAAATAGAGGAATGGAAACCAAACTTGGTTGCCGTTGAGCTCTGTGATTCTAGATTGAAATCATTGCAACAGCCTGACGATTTGGATAATGACGACCTATTGAAAATAATCAGTGAAGGAAGGTCTTCGATGATCCTGCTACAATCTGCTCTAGCAGCACAACAGAGACGGATGGGTATGGAAACAGGAGAAAAGCCTGGAGCCGAACTACTCGCGGCTATCGAGGTGGCTGATGAAAATGGGGTAGACCACGCCCTTATCGACAGAGATGTGGTTATCACCTTACGACGGGCTTGGAGAAAAATGGGCTTGAGAGAAAAATGGCGCGTTTTGAATGCACTACTATGGGAAGAAGATGATGAAGAATTTGACCTCGATGAATTAATCGAAGACTCCGATTTATTGACAACTATGATGGAAGAAGCAAGAGAGGCGGCTCCCCGTGCTGGAGAAGTTTTGATTGATGAGCGAGACGCGTTTTTGGCAGGTAGAATCCAACAGGTCAGAGGGAAAGGAAAGGTTCTCGCTGTTGTCGGAGCAGGTCACATAAATGGAATAATTGAGCATCTTGAGAAACCGGCGCTTGAAACCACATCAAGACTAAGCGAATTGTCTTCTGAACCACCTAAACCAGTTTGGCCAAAGATTGTGATGTGGACAATTCCAATCTTCCTCTTATCTGTCGTTGGCTACCTATTTTGGAATGGAGATACTGAAGCTTTGAAAGATACATTGTGGTATTGGACTGCGGCAAATGCAATACTAGCAGGATTAGGTATCGCATTAGCCCGAGGGCATCCCCTCTCGATATTAGTTGGAGCATTGGCTAGCCCGATTACAAGTTTGAATCCCACTTTAGCAGCAGGTTGGTTCGCGGGATACACCCAACTGAAGATAGCCGCCCCAACTGGAGGAGATGCAACGGAGTTTCTAGCACTACAAAATTACAGCTTATTCTATCGAAATCGCGTGGGAAAGGTACTGCTTGTGACCGCGTTTGGAAACTTAGGCTCAGCCCTCGGTGCATGGCTCGCAGGCGGTGCAATCGTGGGCATGATTATTGGGTGAACAGTCAACCAACGAAGTATTGGGCGTAGCCCAAAGAAGTGATGACGTGGTTAATTTCGGCTTCGTTATTGACAATCGTAAGTGCATAGGGTGCCACGCCTGCACCGTCGCTTGTAAGTCAGAACACGATGTCCCGATAGGAGTAAACAGGACCCATGTCAAGTATATTGAGAAAGGAACCTATCCAGATGTAACCCGAGAATTTAGCGTTCATCGTTGCAATCATTGTGAGGATTCACCTTGCACCACAATTTGCCCTACGACAGCGCTTTTCACCCGGGAAGATGGAATCGTCGATTTCGATGATGACCGCTGTATTGGTTGTAAATCTTGTATGCAGGCCTGCCCCTACGATGCATTATACATCGACCCAAATAAGGGGACAGCGGCAAAGTGCAATTATTGCGCACATAGAATAGAAAATTCCTACGAACCCTCTTGTGTGGTTGTTTGTCCCGTAGAAGCAATAATTTCCGGCGACCTAGATGACCCCAATTCATCAATTTCCAATTACATTAGTGAACACGAAGTGACTGTTCGAAAACCAGAGTCTGGGGCAAAACCCAACGTATTCTATGTCGAAACCAGTGAGGATATTCTTGACCCTCACGCCACTGAACGCTCAGGCGAATATCTCTGGACTGACCAAGCGGCAGGAGTTGGTCATTTTGCCAAGTATGCCGATTCTAGGTTGGGTGCCTCGGATACCAATTCGATGATCGTTCAATTGGCACTTGAAAAGAAGGCAAGAGCTGCAAATCCACGAGATCGCGCCATTATCCGAGATGTTATGGAACGCCTAGACGAACAGGCGGAACGACCCAAGAGAAGCTATGACCAGCCTTCGAAAGGCATACTTTGGGGATGGGAAGTTTCTGCATACATAGTAACCAAGGCGATTGCTTCAGGAGCATATTTGGTTGCTATGTTAGCAATGTTTGCTGGTTTAATCGATATGACCGATGAATTATGGTGGCAATTGATAATTGGCAGTACGATTTTTCTAGGAATAACCGGATTTCTCTTGATTAAGGATCTTGACAGACCAGAGAGATTTATCTACGTATTACTGAGGCCAAATTGGAATTCATGGCTAGTAAAAGGAGCCTATATCTTGGGCGCATTTGGAGCAGTATTGGCTTGTAGCGGCGCAGTTATTTTCTTTGACCTCGACAGAAATTATCTAGATTACCTAGCAATCGCTGGCATTCCTTTAGCTACATTAACGGGAATCTATACTGCTTGGTTATTTGGTCAAGCCAGCGGTAGAAATTGGTCAAAAGACCCCTATCTTACTCTGAAGATGCTAATCGAGATGGTCATCCTTGGTGTCTCCTCTTTGGTATTTTTGATTTCTTCAGAATTAATTTACTGGGCTTTAGCCAGTGTGTTGATTATACTAGTTTGTAGACATGCTCACAATACTGTAATTCAACCACAACTGGAGACTTTACACTGAGGCGATACAATGGCTGAATCATTCATAGAAAAGTTCGCCCAGAAATTGCGAATTATTCCAAATCTCGATAGAGAACATTCAGATGGCAATTCGGAAGAATTGAGAAAATTTCCATCTCCTAACGAATGGCATGATTTCAAGGAACTAGACGCAAATGCATGGCCGGTAAGAATTGAAAAGAATTACTCCCTAGTTCCAACAACCTGTTTCAACTGTGAATCAGCCTGTGGTATGTTAGCTTATGTTGACAAAAATACAGGTCAGGTTACAAAGTTTGAAGGAAATCCACACCACCCTGGAAGTAGAGGCAGAAATTGTGCCAAAGGACCCGCGACAATTAATCAAATTCAGGACACTGAGAGAATACTCCACCCTCTTCGTAGAGTTGGCGCTAGAGGCGAAGGAGGCTGGGAACAAATCACTTGGGAACAGGCTCTAGACGAGATTGCTGAGAAAATTCGCACCTCTCTGAAAGCAGGAGGTGTAGACAAAGTCGTCTACCACGTGGGAAGGCCTGGTCACGAGGGGTATGCTAACCGAGTTCTGAAAGCATGGGGTGTTGATGGGCACAATTCACACACGAATATTTGTTCGGCAGGAGCGCGAACAGGTTATGCTCTATGGCATCAACACGATAGACCAAGTCCAGACCATACTAATGCCAAGGTGATTTTACTAACATCTTCTCACCTTGAAACTGGACATTACTTCAACCCTCATGCACAAAGAATTCTCGAAGGGATGATGGATGGAGCCAAACTAATCGTCATCGATCCACGACTATCCAACACAGCGGCAATGGCTGATCATTGGCTACCAACATGGCCAGGTAGCGAACCCGCTCTTTTCCTCGCTTGGGCCAAGATGATTCTCGAAAGAGAGTTGTACGATAGAGAGTTCATGGAAACTCAGGTAAATTGGGAAATGTGGATGTCGGCAGTTCACCCCAATGAACCAAATGAGTTTAACCGATTTATCGAATTATTACTGAAAGAATATGAAGAATATACTCCAGAATTTGCAGCAGCGGAATGTAAGATCCCAGTTGAGCAAGTAATCGAAGCAGGGGAGGTTGTTGCTAATGCGGGAACTCAACTTTGCACACATGTCTGGCGGAGTGCAGCGATTGGGAACCTAGGCGGCTGGCAGGTCAGTCGCACCTTGCATTTCCTCAACGTACTGACCGGCTCTGTAGGGACGGTTGGCGGAACAAGTCCTAATTCATGGTCGAAGTTCAAGCCATCTCTATTCGATG
>CALEIW010000040.1 GCA_937876055.1 uncultured euryarchaeote | reverse complement strand
ACAGTCAACATTCCTAGTGCAACCACCAAAGACAAGGGTGCAATCAGAATTGCATTGCTTGCTCTTGAAAGAGAAATGGGCGGTATGGGACTGTTGGCTCCTTCGAGCACCTATCATCGATTTGCAGTCGGAATGACTGGTGACAAAATGTCCTCTTCAAAACCCAAAACTACTCTCTTCCTAGGCGATGATGTTGCAACTGCGGAGAAGAAAATCAAGAAATCATTCTCAGGTGGACAGGCAACTGTAGAGGAGCACCGCAGATTAGGTGGAGACCCAGACAAGGATGTTGCATATCAGTACATGATGTATTTCTTTGAAGAGGATGATTCATTCCTAGAAGAGATAAATCAAGGATACCGGGCAGGAAAAATCCTTGCCGGTGAAATGAAACAAATGTGCATTGAAAGAGCCACAGAGTGGCTTACTAATCTCTCCGAGAAGAGGGATGAAACCTCTCACTTAGTTGAGAAGTTCTTTGAATAATTAAGACAGTCTAATCGTCTCTAGATTCTGAGGCGCATAGGTTCTAACCTTGAATTTTTCACGGAGTGTTCGTCCTAGTTCATTGCACTTGAAGTAGTCACCATGGTGGCATATAACATTCTTCGGCCTTGGACTCATATTCTCAATGAATTCGTGTAATTGCCTTCTATCTGAATGTCCGCTGAAGCCATCAATAGTTGCCATTTCACAACCGATTTTGACGATTTCAGTTTGGCCATTGATGACCATAGGAACTTCACTGAATCCCTTTTGTAATCTCCTTCCAAGTGTTCCTTCAGCTTGGTAACCTACGAAGCAAAGCGAGTTTCGATTCTCGTGCGCCCAGTTCTGGAAGTAATTCATGACCGGTCCGCCATTCATCATTCCACTTGTTGCTAGAACAATACATGGGCTGCTATCCATAACAATCGATTCGCGCATTTCACGGCCTTGGACAGGTCTAAACCATTCACTTGTGAATGGGTTGTTTCCATCATCTTTTAACAGGCTCTTTCTCAGAGATTGTGTCAGATAATTTGGATGCGATGAATGGATTGCAGTTGCTTCCTGAATCATTCCATCTAAGTAGACAGGAACGGGTTTGACAGCGCCTGATCTAAACAATTCATCAATCGCAATCATGACTTCTTGTGAGCGACCTACAGCGA
>CALEIW010000039.1 GCA_937876055.1 uncultured euryarchaeote | reverse complement strand
CGTGTACCCAAGGCTCTGGAACTCCTTTACCGCCGGGTCCAAGAAATTTGTACGGGCTCAATTGAACGAGCATACTGGTGTTGCCGTGATATCCTCCATCGGCCACCAACATGTTGTGATTTCCTGTATGAGCTCTAGCCAAGCGGATAGCCAGTTCGTTTGCCTCACTTCCAGAATTGACCATGAAACCAACATCAAGGCCATCAGGTAGAGTATTCGCCAACCTCGAAATATAGTCGGTTAAACCGTCGTATATGTAGCGAGTATTTGTGCTAAGAATTTCCATTTGTTGTTGACCTGCTGCAACCACTTTTGGATGACAATGACCTACGTGACAGACGTTGTTTACAAGATCAAGATACCTAGTTCCATCAATGGAATAGAGATACTGCATTTCTCCTTTCACGATGTGAAGTGGTTTACCGTGTCCAATAGACAACGAGTTGCTGATGTGACGATTTCGCGCATCAAGCAATTCGCTCAAATCGGTCATGTTTTCAGTCTCATTCTTCTAATCAATTTCCCAGCAAAGGCCGTAACTTGTCAACTAGCCTTTGGGCGTGACGTTCCGGTGTCAATCCTAATTCCTCAATTCTCGCAAGCCCAGCCTCAGCCCAACCCGCGCGAGTATCTTGCTCCTGGGCTTGCTCAAGTGCAGCCTTCCACGAGGCGAAATCTCCACGCTGAATCAAACGTCCATTCGTACCATCGACAACGGTTTCTCGGTAACCACCTTCGTTAACGAAAATAGGAGGAGTGCCCAATGCCATGGCTTCGATTGGCGTCAGTCCGAATGCCTCACCATGAGCCAAACCAACAATTGCAACCGAGTTTCGCATTACCGACCGCATGGCTTCTGAGGAAAGGCCAGATAAAGCCATTACAACAACACCATTTTTCTTTCCATAGGCTTGCAGTTGTTCTATTTCTTCTGCTGAACCGCCGCCAATTACAACAAGATTTAGATTACTTCCAGAAAGGTGCTGAACAGTCTCATAGGTGCCTTTGAAGCGAGATATCCTACCAATGGTTGCGACATATGGGCCTAGGATACTTACTCCTGTAGATTCGAAACTCGAAGACTCCCCAGAACTCGGTTGACGTGGGAATTCCGACAGATCAACAGAAGGGTGCAAAACACCCCCCTCTATGCCGTAAATTCTCTTTAGATTAGATGCAGAAAAAGCCGAGTTTGCACTTACAATCCAATTGTCGTTTTTTGCAAACTTACGAAATGAAGCCTCAATTCGAGCCCGCTGACGAGTTTGTAAGATATGCAGAAGTTTTGGCCTCCATCCTCCACTACCATCGGGCTTCAGGTGACTTACATCATCGTGAATGCCAGGCTTTGACTCAAGGAAGTGCAAATGCATCGGCTTGTCAGACGGAACTAGACTTGGAAACTCCATTGAGCCATTACCACCAGTTAGGTGAATAGCATCAGCCCATTGAATTGCTTCTCCGGCTTCCTCAAACCTATGCCATGCTGCCGCAGCACTACGTTCTTGACCAGCCGTAATCTCATTCCAAATCCCACCTTCAGCTTCCCATTGCTGTTCTGGACAAAGGACTTCGACCCCCATTGATTCAATCAGAGTTCTTTGCGAATCCCGTAAATTAAGACAGAGAAATTTTACCTCAAAATGCTCTGAAATTGCAGGTAAATTACGCATCAAATCACGGGCTGCTCCGCCATAGACAGTCATTGCTGCCTTGACAACAAGTAACCTCGTCTTGCCTCCGCTCACGCTCTCCCGTCGAACCGACTCGCTATGTCTGCATCGGTGAGAAGGTCCCGATGGGTTTCAAATCAATGCGACAGGCTCGAGAGAGTGATGAGTGAGGTCCCATGGCACCTTTCTTGTGTTCGTTGCGGCGAGACTTACGCAGGTCTTGAGCTAAGATATCGATGCGATTGTTCGGGCACCCTAGATGTAATTCACGATTTATCTCAATGCGAATTAACCCGTGAAATTCTTGACGCGAGATTATCCTCAAAAGACTCGCTTGACCGCTCCGGAGTTTGGCGATTTCGCGAACTAATCCTACCTTTGGGCGACGAGAAATTGCAGGAGATTGCAGCGGCCCGAGGCGAAGGCTCGACAAACCTCTACAATGCCAGCGAAATAGGCCGGGAAGTTGGAGTTGAAGACCTCTGGTTGAAGCATGAAGGAGAGAACCCAACTGGTTCCTTCAAGGATCGCGGAATGACTGTCGGAATCACTGTTGCGAAACTCCTCGAAATGAGCGCAGTTGCTTGCGCTTCAACCGGCAATACATCCGCCTCAATGGCTTCCTATGCAGCGATTTCCGGCATGGATGGATTAATTTTCATACCAGAAGGAAAAATCGCCTTCGGTAAGTTAAGTCAGGCCCTAGCATATGGGGCAAAGACCATCCAAATAGAAGGCGACTTCGACGATGCTATGGCCTTAGTTCAGGATGTATGCGATAGTGAAGGAATATACCTCCTGAATTCAATAAATCCATTCCGAATTGAAGGGCAAAAAGCAATCGGAATGGAAATCATGCAAGACCTCGATTGGCAGGTTCCTGATTGGATAGTCCTGCCAGGAGGAAATCTCGGAAACAACACAGCCATTGCCAAGGGTTTGTTGGAACTTCACGAGTTAGGAATTATCGATCAATTACCACGCATCGCTGTCGTTCAGGCAGCAGGAGCAAACCCTCTCTATACCGCTTGGTCAGAAGGAACAGATATTGAACCAGTCAAGGCAGAAACAATCGCAACTGCAATCAAGATTGGCAATCCAGTTTCGTGGCGCAAATCAATGCGCGGAATTACCGCATTGGATGGAATAGTAACGGAAGTAACCGATGACCAAATCATGGATGCGAAGGCGATAGTCGATGCAGCAGGAATTGGTGCAGAACCCGCCAGCTGCGCTACAGTAGCGGGAATTAGAAGACTCGTTCAAGAGGGTGTAATTGACCCTCAGCAGCGTGTTGTAGGTATGCTTACTGGTAATCTATTGAAGGACCCTGATATAGTGGTTAATTATCACATGGGAGAGTTGGATGGAATTGAATCTCAAAGAGCAAATGCTCCAATTTCCGCGCCAGCAGATATTGATGAAATTAGACGCATTATCCGTCAGTGAACATACCGTTGATTGAAGAACATAAGGCGACTCGGGTGTAACATGGTAGACCTCGCCTCGATGCTTTTCGGCGACTTCCAAGATAGCATAGTTGCAACTTTTGGAGACACTATAGGTTGGGTAGTTGGACACGCATTGATTGCCGGCCTTGTCGCATTGGTTTGGTATACTTGGGTAGGCCGAGAGCATATCCGCACACAGTCTGGTTGGGGCATGCCAGAAATCAGAGACATCGCCACAATAATTGCCGTAACAATGGCTCAGTACGTCGTTTACACAAGCAATCTGGATTATCCGGATGTTCCTGCGCTAGCAGTCGCATTTTCCGCTACCATGTTCGCGCGTTGGTGTGTAAACGTCCTGAATTGAGTAGACAACTTATCCCCCAACGGTGAAAGGCCGCTGGCTCACAGTCTAATCCATGGCGGCCTTCGGCGACCACCCTCCGCTTCCTGATTCATTGGAGTCATTGTTATCCGATGAAACTGCATCAACTGTATTTCTCAAGGCCGATTGTCCTCCACGAGTAAAGGCTGGTCACATCAGTCAATTGAGGTTAGAAGAGGTAGAGGGCGAAGTTTGGGATAAGCCGATGCTAGAATCACTTGCAGAGGATTTGGCATCGGTAGTCGAGCAAAATGATGCTCGCTCGGATTGCTTCATTGAGATCGAGCGCGAAGGCTGTAGAATTATGCAAATCGGAGACTTGAGAGTAACCTGCGCATGGCCACCATTCTCAGAAGCATGGGAAATTACCGTCGTTAGACCCGTAGCCCACCTCAAACTCAGTGACTATGAGTTGAATGACGAATTGATTCGACGACTTTCAGACCATCACCGTGGAGTATTCGTCGTTGGAAAGCCAGGAAGTGGAAAGACAACCTTCGCTCAAGCAATAGCAGCCCATCTCGATGAATCGGTTGGGGCGATGGTCAAGACCATGGAAGCACCTAGGGATTTACAAGTCCCACAGAGAGTTACTCAATACGCACCTCTGGAGGGCAATTTAGAGAAAACCGCGGAGGTGATTTTCCTCGTTCGACCTGACTTCGTAATTTTTGATGAGGTTCGCAGAGCAAGAGATTTCGAGATATTTGGAGATGTACGCCTCGCAGGTGTCGGACTTCTCGGCGTAACGCACGCAAACAGTGCACTGGAAGCCATTCAACGCCTTGTTGGTAAAGTAGAATTAGGACTAATTTCACAAGTTTTGGATACCGTCATCAATATCGAGAAGGGTAAGGTTAGCGAGGTTCTCGAACTGAAGATGGTTGTTCGTGCGCCCACTGGAATGGAGTCAGATCTCAGTCGTCCCGTAATTGAAATCAAGCGATTCCCAAGCGGCGAATTGACTCACGAAATGTTCGCCTTCGGCTCTGAAATTGCAGTCGTTCCTGTTAGTGGTGGAAGCGGAGAAGGCGGCAGTCCCGCTTGGAGACTTGCCGCTGAGGAATTGAAGCGAGAAGCGTCCCGACTCACCGGAATATCCGTCTTGCATGCTAAGTTCCTAACCGATTCATCGGCAGATATCTTCGTTGACGATTCGGCTGTTGGAGCAATGGTTGGTCCAGGAGGCGACGGCATTCGCCAATTGGAGAAAGATATGGGTAAGATCAAACTCAACGTTAAGTCAGTAACCGAGTTACCAAGAGCCCTTCGAAAGAGGGTGGAGAAAGAGTCCTGGGGAGCAGGAGACTTGGAAGACTGGCGCAGTCGTTCAGGCCGCCAGTGGGAACACACCGGAAAGAAGCGTAAAGGTGGAAGAAAGGGCAAACGTGGACGCCGTTGAGTTCGCAAGGGTTCATGACGTCCTCATTGGTCGCCAACCCGATGAGTGAGGGTGAAGGCAAGCCCCCTGTGGTTGTTGTTAGTGATTCAACTAATATCACAAGTGGAACGGAAGTTCAAGAGAA
>CALEIW010000038.1 GCA_937876055.1 uncultured euryarchaeote | reverse complement strand
CCATGCGAATTTTCCTGACGTGCAAGAATCCTCGATGTCGAGTACTCCGTCGTCATCAACGTCGGCGTCTTCGTATACATCATTACAGCCATCTCCATCTTGGTCACTAATCAGATTAGAGGTCCAATCTAGCATTCCATATGGACAGGAATCCTCTCTATCTAGAACTCCATCGTTATCGTCGTCTAAGTCTTCCTCGTGGTCTTGACAGCCATCTGAATCGTGATCGTATGCCGCTCCGGTCCAACCAATTACTCCTGTTGGACAGTCATCGTAAACATCGAGATATGGATCGTTATCATCGTTGTCGTCCTCATCCATATCTCGACATCCATCTCCATCGTAGTCGGTTGAATATGTATTCCAGTATTGTGCACCATCTGGACAGAGGTCTTCGTGGTTTGGTACTAAGTCGCCATCGATATCTGTATCTTCTAGATTATCATCACAACCATCGAAATCTGCGTCGATTCTATCTGGATTCATCATGCCGGTTGGGCATTCATCTAGAGCATCCTCGACCCCATCATTATCGTCATCGAGGTCCTCTGTCTGGTCTCTACAGCCATCTCCATCGTAATCAGTCATGGCTGTTGATTCCCAGCCACTCTCACCGAATTGACATAGATCATGCTCATCCAAGATTCCATCTTGGTCGTCGTCATTCCAATCGTGATCATTGACTAGATTGATTCTTACCAATTGTTCAGCATTTGCAAACTGGTCTGAAGTGGATTGAACCTTTACTATAACATCAAAGGACTGATCATCGTTCACTAGACGAATATCGGGCGCTCGAATTAGTAATTTGACCTCTTCCAAAGTACCCTCTGCAATCGAGGTTGAAGATTGATAGTTGTCTCCAAATCCAGCTGTAATGTCCCATAGATCGAGTGTACCCTCAAGATCGATTGTAACTATGTCAACCTCGCCGGGAATTTGTATTGGACGTAGATTCATTTCCACTTCTATCGATTGATCCGGTTGAATCGTAACGTAGCCAGTTTCAGTTGGTTCGAGATTTAGTGACATATCGTATAGATCTTCGCTCCACATGCAAACATCCCACTTGTTAACTAAAAATTCGTCATCAGTGCAATCATTTGCTGTCCAAGCGATTGTTCGCTCAGGCCAAGCGAACTTGACAATAGGTTGGGCGCTAGCATCGAATTCACTTCCAAAGATTCCCATCAAATTATCTGAACTGCTTGTGATTGTTCGAGTATTTACGACACTGTATGCTTGAGTAAGATAACGATTCAATGGTAATTCCTCCAAGCCATTCATCACTGGAGATTGGATTCGAGTCCAGCGAAGTTCAACAACATCAGAATCCCACTTTGCACCTGTTTCAAACCAAGTGATATGGATCGAATTATCTCGGTCGAAATCGACCCTTGGATTTGCTCCCCAAATCAGGTTAGAGGAAAGTACTGCAGTGTCTTTCACAGTAGATACTTCTGACAATACAAGCCCGTTAGGCTCTCCGTCAAGTTCACCCTGTCTATCTGGATCAAGTTGCATATAGTGCAGTTGACTTGGTCCATCTTTGGAAGGAAATTCGCTTCTTCCATCGATCCAAACAATGTGGATGTTACCGTCATCGTCAACATTGACGTCCGGATTTAATGCCCAACCATGCCCCTTGGAAATCTGAGTGTCATTGACCAATACTAGGTGGCCGACAGTATCCCAGCCACCACCATCTTCTCTCCAATACCAATCGGTATCTGGCCCGATATCTTCCTGATATTGACCTGTATTTTCATCAATGGTATGTCCGGAATCTCCCACGGACCAAGTAGACCTTGGATTTGAGAGAATTGAGTAAGGGTTCAAGACAGTGAGGAAGGTGTTGGTCGCTCCACTTCCTGTTGTAATGTTGATAATTGCACTCACCATATTGTTCATTTCTTCAGTGTATGAAGCAATTGGAAGCTGTACGTTATCAATCCATGCGGAGTCGTTTCCATGCGATACTGTATGGTCCTTGACGTACTTCCAAGTGTATGTGTGATATCCAGGTGAAACCGTTGCCGTATAGGTGCCGTTACTTTCTCCAGACCAAGCGGATGTGAAGGAGCTTGTCGAGCAATTTGGGTTATCAATACAGAACAAGAGATAGTCGTAGTTTGCCTCGCTGGATACTGAGTAATTGAAAGATAGAGTTCCCGATGCCATTGCTCCAGCGTATTCTAGAGTTGAGTGTTGATTGTGAGTCAGGTTACCTGATTGAGCGGAGTAATTTCCATCAATGATTCGATCACTTTGGGCAAACCACCAGTAGTTGCTCGGGCCGACTTGTGTCCATCCATTAGCGATATACCCGACTTCGAAGTCTCCGTGGAATTCAGTTAGTTCTTCTGTAGGATAGTAGAATAGTTCTCCACCGGCACTGGTATTTCGTACAGATGTACCATCGCAAGTACGTGTGTGTATACCGATATTGTTCATGTCAGGACAATGAGCGAGATTCATCATGTGGTAACGCACGCTTGTATCTTCGTTTGTATTGGTATTTGGACCATAGGAAGTAGTACCTGCAACAGGAACTGGAGTTATGCCTGCTTGCAAGCAAGCATCGTGTGCCTCGTCGATACTTTGGTAATCATCGGCATTGAGCGCTGGTGATCCACCAAATGGACCTTCGTCGGATACTGGTATCACCAATTTTGTAGCGTTTGGATTCCACTCGTGATCTGCGAGGGTTGCAGGGTTTCCTGGCATCGAGCCTGAAGCGTCTCTCCATGACTCACATGCCCAGGTCGAACCAGGGCCCCACATCTCAGAGTTATAGCCCCAATCGGATGGGATCGATAGTGCTGAACCATTGAACATTACTTCTGTCAGCGGTCTGATTCCACCAGTTGTGTCGGTGGTATTTTGACCAAGATATGTAGAACGCGGTCCATTCGAACCATCGTCGCCAGTGGTGATTGCATTAGCGCAATTGGAATGCTGATTGGCATTGTGCATATTTCCACTGAGTGTGTATAATGTTTCTAGAACAGTGATATTTGCGGCTTCAAGCATTGGCTTGATTCCAGCAAAGTTCTCGCCTGTTGTCAGAACTCCACCGTAGAATACTGCACACATATCGGCCCACTCGGTTGTCATTGAACCGGATGAATCGAGAAGTCCAACGTATTCAACTATGGAACCTCTGGTATCTTCCCAAACGATAACCGCAGTGTTGTTTGCACCGATGCTGATTGCTGGATTGCCTCTGTGTCCCAAGGCTGGTGTGACCATTGTAGAATTGATTAGAACTTGGAAGCCATTGTTTGCATCATGGGAAAGCATGCAGTAGTAAATTAGAGGACTACCGAAGTACAAGCCCTGTGGATCGTATGTATCCACCCAGACAATGTGTACTGCATCGTATGAATCTACAGCAATGTCTGGGGAATTACGAGTTCCGCTGCCATCGGCAACGGTATGGGATGCAATAGTCATGTTCTGTATATCACCAGAGGAACCGTCTAAGTCGTCTTCTGAAGGATCCAATAATGTGTAGAGAATATCCGTATCTGTGACTTCCCAAACGATGTGTGCTCTACCTTGTGAGTCGATTACCATCGAAGGGCCAGATAGAGATGATGCATTAGAGCCCCCGACCTGAGTTGTTGAAATTAGAACCGTGTCAACACCGGTTGAAATCTGAATTAGTGCATATCTTAGCAATGGTATGCTAGTATTCTCAATCCAAACAAGGTGTATCCTATTCGAGTCATCCATTACCCCCATGACATCGATTGGATTGTTTGCATTCAGGTTCGTAAGTAGAGTCTGAGCGTCACTATCATCGATAGTTCCGTTCGCCGTAGGAAATCGAGTTGGTTCATTTGGCAACTCTTCCGGCTCACCAGATGCGGCTAACAGCGAAGGTGCAAGTAGGGCACTTAGCATTAGCAAAGCAAGGGTAGCAGCGAGTTGGGTCTGTTTGATTTCTATTCTGTTGTTTTCGGCGCTCAGATTGGGGGTTAGGCTTCCGACCATAAGGTTCGAGAGTCTTGTGAGCACATAGAGGGGAGGCCGGACAGGTCCGAATAACAGTGATTTTGTATGAATTTCAGGCAGAATCACTGAGATTGTGAGGCGCGCTTTCGTCGGATGAAATCAGAATAATTACCAGGCCAAATCCACATACTCCCATCGGCCGGTAATTCCCAAATCGTATCGCAGATTCTGTCTAGGAAAAATCGATCGTGACTGACTGTAATTATACTTCCATCATATTCTACCAAAGCCTCCTCTAGAGCTTCCTTCGCATCAGTATCCAAATGATTTGTAGGCTCATCGAGAAGCAGTAGATTGTTCTCTTCGAGTAGTAATTTGAGTAATGCGATACGGGCTCTTTCCCCTCCACTCAATTTTTCCAGTTTAGTCTCTACCATTTCACTGGTAAATTGGAAGCGCCCTAACAGAGCCCGAATGTCTCCATAATCCATCCTTGGTTTGAGGGCTCTGACCTGTTCGACAGGAGTCAAATCAAAATTTAGTGATCGGTGATCTTGATGGAAGTATCCTATCTGAACTCCTGGCTTTACATCAACACTACCAGAATCTAGTTCAAGTTCACCTTGAATAAGGCGCAGTATAGTGGTTTTACCTGCTCCATTAGGGCCTACGATACCAATTTTTTGACCTCTTGAAACGCCCACTTCTAGGCCTTTGATTATCGGGCGATTAAGTCCTTCAAAGGTCAATGAGGCATCATGGAAGTCAAGAACTTCAAGACTACTCTTTTCAGTCGATTCCAGTCGGAAATTCAGCCCTCTACGTTGGCGGGGTTTTAGCGACTTTAGCCAACGTAATTCACCTTGTGCTCTGGCCAATAAAAATCGCTTTTGAGAGATTGATTTGTCATATTTATTGGCACGCTTCATCGACTGTAATGCACCTGTTAACCGTTTGACCTCTGCATCTGTTTTTTTGATTCGGTCCGCCAATGTCTGGAGGAATAGTTCCTTTTGTTGTAAAAATGAGGTGTAATTGCCGTGGTAGCCTTTTGCTCGAGTATCTTGTATCTCAACTATGGCGTTGCAGACTCGGTCGAGGAAATATCGATCGTGACTGACTATCAAAAGTGCTCCTTGGAATGTAATTAGGAACTCTTCGAGCCAATCAAGAGTTCCTAGATCAAGGTGGTTTGTGGGCTCGTCTAGGAAGAAGACATCGATTTCGGATAACCCCACCAATTGCCTTGCCAGTGCTACCTTAGCACGTTCCCCGCCAGACAAATTTGCCAAAGGAACCTCGAGAGGGTGGTGGGCGAGGTCTAGTGCTCGAAGGATTTCTTGCGCGTGACTAGCAACATTGGTTCCTCCACTTCGAGCCATCATTGACTGAAGTTCCTGATAGCGATCTATGTCTGGTTGCCAATCACCGTCATAGAAGGATGGTTCGGCCATTTTTGCTTCAAGGGCTGAAATCTCTTCTTCTAATTCCTGAAATTGGCGGCCTTTCCGATTGAGTTCCTCTTCGAGAGTGGCGCCCTCGTCTATATCACGAATCTGGGTCAAAAAAGCAAGTCGGAGACCAGGTGAAAATGATATGTCTCCAATATCCTGATCTTGGTTAGATATTGTTCGCAGTAAGGTGGTTTTGCCTGCCCCGTTATGGCCAACCACACCTATTCTATCGCCTTCGTCAATCCTCAGATTGACACTATCGAGAACTTTCACTGGTCCGAAGGCGCGATGCACATCTTCGATGCGGATTAGCTCTCGCGCCATGCTTTCGCGGCTTGCCCTACCTTGAAGTGTGCATCGGTCAAGAGTTGAGTGCATCTAGGCGAGATTGATCTAATCTTTCCCACTCGAAGTGACCTTCGCTAGTCGGTGGACGGCCGAAGTGACCGCCAGCTGAAGTTGCTGAGTATAACGGGCGATGTAACTTCAGTTCACGAGAGATTGCAGCGGGTCTGAAATCGAATACTCGAGATACTCTCTCGGTCAGTTCCTCTTCACTAATTGTACCTGTTCCGAATGTCTCAACTCGTAGGCTTACAGGAGCTGCTACTCCGATAACATAGGCAACTTGGATTTCACAACGAGTTGCTAAACCTGCAGCGACAACATGCTTTGCCGCCCATCTGGTGTAGTAAGTTGCCGAACGGTCAACCTTTGTTGGGTCCTTACCAGAAAAGGCTCCTCCTCCATGTCGTGCCATTCCCCCATAGGTATCTACGACGATCTTTCGGCCAGTGATTCCTGCATCTGCATATGGACCTCCTGGGTCTGCGAATCGGCCGGTTCCATTGACATGGAGAATGTAACCTTCTTTCAGCCAATAATCAGGAATTGCGTGTTCAACAACTTCGCTCTTGATTACTTTTCGAATGTAGGTTTGCTCGGCTTCTATATCACCATCAAAGCGGTCTTTCAGAGCGTTATCGTGCTGAACTGCGACTACTACGGTGTGTACTCTCAGTGGATTTCCATCGTCGTCATACTCCACTGTCACCTGACTCTTGCCATCTGGACGAATCCAGTCGATTTCGCCGCTGGCAACAATCATGTCCAGACGACGACAAATTCGCTGGGAAAGTGCGGAAGGTAGTGGAAAGTATCTGCCGCTAAGTTCCTCTTCAGCCTCAGTCTCTGTACAGGCATAGCCAAACATCATTCCTTGATCGCCTGCGCCGACATCATCCAATGAATTTCCATCAACTCCTTGAGCGATATTTTCTGATTGTGTTGTAATATTGACATGCACCTTGCATAGTTCCTCACTACTGGCATCCATGCCAATTGCATGATTATCATAGCCGATACGTACAGCGGTTTCACGGGCTATGGCTTCGTATTTTGGAGCCTCACCGTTTAGGGATACTTCGCCTGCTAAAACTATCAATGCGTAGTCTCGCATCCCTTTGACCATAGTTTCAACCGCAACACGAGCTTTTGGATCGACTTGCAAGCATGCATCAACGATTGCATCAGATATAGCATCGCACAATTTGTCCGGGTGTCCTGCCGAAACAGATTCGGAGGTGAACAATGCAACCATGTTTATCCGGCCATCCTTCCATATATGGGTTTTCGGCGAACTGAATATCTAACAAAAAGGTGTGTAATTTAGCTGGGAAAACGAGGTCATTATCCCCGCAGCATTGAGAAAGGAGGCCTTTTCGCAGCGCCGATGACATCTACAGAGGCCGACATCGAGGCGGTTGTCGAGGCCGATGACAAAGGTACTCGCTTATACCCAGAGCAAGTCGTTGATGGATTACCGACTATCTACTCCTTCCAATCTTGTCCATTTTGCTTCAAAATCCGAGCTCTATTGGGTAGCCGTGGCATCGCTTATGCTGATGTCGAAGTTGAGCCGATGAAGAAGGCAGAACTGAAGTGGGGAGAATGGAATCAAGTTCCGGTTTACGTAGATGTTGATGGGAACGCAATGGATGAGTCAAACGATATCCTCCACTATATCGATTCAAAGAATGGGAATCTATTCCCTCGCGTGGGTCATGACCCTGAACAAGATCGTTGGATGGAATTCAGCAACAAGGTACTTGGCAAATCTATTGTTGCTGTAATTTACCGCACTTTTGGAAGCTCATTCCGTGCATTAGAATACGTCAACAGTATCGAGAACTTCTCAAGAAAAGACAAACTTGTGAACAAGTATCTTGGCGGATTTGTAATGAAAATGGTTGGTCGTTCTCGCGCAAAAATGTTTGATCAGCCGCCTAGAGAGAATCTCAAAACCCAATTAGATACAATGAGTAGTGGTTTCAAAGGCGATTTCTTTGGAGGAGAAAGCCCGAATGGGGCGGATTTCGCAAATTATGGGATTCTTCGCTCAATGCAAGGCCTGGAAGGCTTCGATATTCTAGAGTCTCACCCCGAAGCCTTCAGTTGGTATAATCGAATGCAATTATTCTCTGGAGTCTGAATTTTCTAGACCGCAGCAGCGATAGATGAATGGGTTCTGCGGTTACCATGGTCGAAGTCGAGACGGAGATGGTCTGGACAGGAGACATGGTCAAGGCTGAAGTCCTACTTTCTGCCATCGAAGGTCAGGATTTCGCTGATATTGAATTAGTCACAGAATGTGATGGGGAACAAGCTGGACTCCGCATTCAAGTCAATGGTGATGACTTGAGGGAAGTTAGAGAGAAGGTGGATTCTTTGTTGGCTTTACTCGCTTCTGCTGAGGCAGAATACGATTCCAACAATTGAAGATGGAGCAACTACCCCATCCCACTGTGAACAGTCTGCCTCACGACCGCTCGTGGCTTCTGGCTAATGTTGAGCCGACGGCGCTATTCCACGATTCGATGGATAGATGGATAAACGCCATGATTGCTGACGAACATGGCGGAGGAGAAAGTTCTGAGGAAAATATAGTTGGGGAAATTAGAGCCAAAGCAAATGGAATTATTGCGGGTACAAGTGTAGCCGATAGGCTCGTAGTACAGCATTTTCCAGATTGTAATGTGACTTGGAATGTTACTGAAGGTGAAGGTGTACAATCTGGCGAACAGGTGCTCAAGATTTTCGGACCTGCGGTTCAGGTTCTACGATGCGAACGAATAATGCTCAACATACTAGGTCGGATGTCTGGTATTGCAACAAATACCGCTTCTTGGGTTTCTCAGGCCGGAAATATTGGAGTAGCCTGTACTAGAAAGACGGATTGGGGCCTTCTTGACAAATGGGCCGTCCATGTCGGCGGTGGATTGACTCACAGATTGTCCCGTGCTGATGCATTAATGATCAAAGAAAACGACTTGGCAGCCTTAGCTCCCGAAATCAATCAAGAAGATGCTGCAGTAGCCACTGCTGTATCTTTAATTGACATGGATTCTGACGCTGAATTTACAGTCATTGAAGTTAGAGATTCAAGCCAAGCAGTGGCCGCAGTAAAAGCATGGGATTCACTACAAATAGAACGTAGCGGCTGTGAAAAAATAGTCCTACTGCTAGACAATATGGGCCCAGGTGGTTGTGCTGAAGTTCATCGGACCCTGATGCAAGAAAACCTACGTGCATGGTGTATATTGGAAGGCTCTGGTGGGGTTGTTCTCGAAGAACTTGGGCAATGGACTGAATCGGGTGTTGATCTAGTCTCAACTAGTGCTCTAAATCGAGGGGTTTCTCCTCTTGATCTATCGATGAAAGTCGTTGGTGGTGATTGAATGGGTGAGATTCCAGACTCGCATCCAAGGAAGGCCTCATTACTTGCTAGAACTAAACTCACCGAGGCTGCCGCTGAGGGTTTACTCGCCGAATCTGCATTGATTGCTCATGGAAGAGGCGAGGCTTTCGATTACCTTCTAGGCGAGAAAACAAGTGAGTCGGCCTCGCTTGCAATTCACGAAACAGCAGCACGGCTTCTCAAAGCCGAGAGAGCAGTCATTTCTCTAAATGGAAATACAACCGTGCTCGCTGGAGAACAAGCAATTCGCGCAGCTGCAATAATTGGATGTCCAGTTGAAGTCAACATTTACTATAGAACTCCAGAAAGAATGGAGAAATTGATTTCCGCACTTGAAAACATCCGCCTTAAGGTTGCTAACCAAGACCCTCCTGTTGGCTGGGATGATTCGCAGTGGCCCGAAATTGTAAACTCCGTTGATATTCTTGGAGCAGATGCAGATGGTCTAATTGAGGGGCTCGAAGGACCTCGGGCAATCTGTAGTTCTCGTGGCATCGAGGCAGCTGATGCTGTGCTCGTGCCTTTGGAAGATGGAGATCGCTGCGAGGCCTTGGTGGCACTAGGAAAACAAGTTTTGGTGATTGATCTAAATCCGCTTTCAAGAACTGCTAGAATGGCTCATGTTACAATTGTCGACGAAGTAAGCCGAGCCATGACAGAACTCTGTTCTGCCTTAGTTGAGGACCCTCATGTCTCGCAGTGGGATAATGGCCAAGCCCTGCGAGATGCGCTTGCAATAATGGCTCAAGCATCAAATCAAATACCGAGTTAACTTCGGGATATTATGGGTAAGAAATATTTCTTCAAATTTGTATCCGAACCAAAAAACGACTTGGTCAGGTCAATCGTTGGCTTAGCATGTGTCGGTCAGGCCATCTCTGACGGTCATGAGGTCAGTGTGTTCTTTGCCGGAGCAGGAACAAGATTGTTGGATGAGGAGTTTATCGAAGAACTCAATCAGGAGATGGGTCCCGATTCAAAATTCATAACTCAATTGATGGAGAATATCATTGCAAACTCAGTCCTTTACTGCTCATTTGCATCTGTTAAGTCAACGCTTGGCTACAGTGAAGGCGACGGTGCTCTAATTGTCCCCGATGACCAAATCGAGTGGAGTGGCCCGCCTGGTGTAATCAAGCTGAGCGCGGATTCAGAAGTTCAGTTAGTCTACTGAAATTCTTGTTCTAGCATTGCTGTACATCTGTCTGCAATGGCTTGGCCCACTTCTGAAGTACTGGCATCGCCACCAAGATCGTAGGTGACAACTCCGCCTTCTTCGAAATGTTCCTGAATCGCTTGTTGGAGTATGTCGGCACACTTGTCCAAGTGATCGTCCTTCTTTCTGTACGCTAGAGCCTCAAACATCATCTGCACCGATTGTAGAGTAGCAATTGGATTTACTACATTCTTTCCAGTGTATTTTGGGGCTGAGCCGTGTACTGGTTCAAACATCATGTGCTTCGGGCCTAGGTTTGCACTAGCAGCCATACCAAGTCCTCCCTGCAAGACACTTGCTAAGTCAGTGGCGATATCACCAAACATGTTTGGAAGGACTACGACGTCCAAATCCTCTGGA
>CALEIW010000037.1 GCA_937876055.1 uncultured euryarchaeote | reverse complement strand
AATGGCTGCTCGCGCCTGCGTGTGCGAGGCCTTATGACCCCCACATGGGTCGGCGGATTGCTGGATTCTGGAGCGTGATTTCCTATGTACAACGGTCAACAACCAATTTTCATTCTCAAAGAAGGAACGACTAGAACGAGTGGTAAGACTGCACAAAGCAACAATATTGCCGCCGCAAAGGCAGTTTCTGATGCCGTTAGGAGTACCCTTGGTCCAAAGGGCATGGACAAGATGTTAGTCGATTCTATGGGTGATGTTGTAATCACCAATGATGGAGCGACAATCCTCAAAGAGATGGATATTGAACATCCCGCTGCAAAGATGATAATTGAAATCGCAAAGACGCAGGAACAACACTGCTTCGATGGAACAACTAGTGCGGTTGTAATTGCTGGAGAATTACTAAAGCGCAGTGAAGATTTGGTTGAACAAAACGTTCACCCAACAGTCATTTGTGAAGGATTTAGGCTTGCTTCGGATAAGGCTGCTGACCTTATCGACGCTCATGCAATCGAGGTTAACGAAGAAAAATTACACGAGGTCGCAAAGACCGCATTAACTGGAAAGAGTGCAGGCGCGGTTAAGGAATTCCTTGCCGATATATCCGTAAGGGCAGTATTGGCAGTGGCGCAAGATTCTGATGATGGAGTAGTTGTCGATTTAGACGACATCAAGATTGAGAAAAAGCAAGGCGGCTCAATTAAGGATAGTACGTTGGTGGATGGAATTATCCTAGATAAGGAAAGAGTCCACTCAGGAATGCCTCGTTCTGTAGCGGGTGCTAAGGTTGCGTTGATTAATTCCGCAATTGAAGTAAAGAAGACCGAGGTAGATGCAAAGATTCAGATTACAGATCCAAATATGCTTGCTCAATTCCTCGATGAAGAGGAGGCCTTCCTGAAAGGGCTAGTTGACACAATCATTGCCAGCGGCGCAAATGTTGTAATCTGCCAGAAGGGAATTGATGACCTCGCTCAACATTACATGGCCAAGGCTGGTCTTTTCGCAATCCGTAGAGCAAAGAAGAGTGATATGGAAGCACTGTCAAAAGCAACTGGTGGAAATATCATCACAAATATCGACGACCTTAGCGACGGAGATCTCGGTAAAGCAGCAAAAGTTGAAGAGCGAAAAATTGGAGATTCCGATATGGTATTCATTACTGGTTGCCCTCAAGCCAAGAGTGTTAGCGTACTACTTCGAGGCGGTACAGAGCACGTCGTAGATGAAATCCGCCGCGCCTTCGACGACGCGGTGGGAGTAGTTGCAGTGGCTCACGAAGATGGAGCGGTTTTGACCGGTGGTGGATCGGTTTTAGCTGCGATTAGCCGAGACCTACGCTCCTATGCAGAAGGAATTGGTGGTAGAGAACAGATGGCTATCGAAGCCTTTGCAGGCGCTCTAGAGGTTATCCCACGAACTCTAGCTGAGAATGCTGGATTAGACCCAGTAAACACAATCATTGATCTTCGAAAGGCACATTCCGAAGGCCTCTCTTCACATGGAGTGAATGTCTACGATGGCGGAGTAGTGGATATGGCAGATAGCAAGGTCTACGAGCCAAGCCGAGTTGTTGAACAGGCGGTTCAAAGTGCGTCTGAGACCGCAGTAATGATTCTCAGAATTGACGATGTAATTTCCAGCAAGGGTGGGGGCGGACCCGACCCTGCTGACTTTGATGGCTTTGATATGTAGGGTCTAATACGACCATAGGTCGTAACCCTAGTTTACATCAAGTTCAAGAATCGCTTTCCGCTGGGGCAACCATCAATCGGGGCTGAGTTAGGAAGATGGCTATAGTCAGCGTCTATATCGAAGAGGGTTGTATCACCTGTGATGCATGTGAAGAGACCCTCCCAGAAGTATTCCATGTGACAGACGACACTTGCTACATCAAGGCCGATGTCCGCCTTGATGGCGGCTATGATAGGAACGAAGGAAAAGCCGCTCTAAAACCCGAGACTCTATCCCAATTCCAAGATGATCTTCTAGATGCAGCCGACGGCTGTCCTGTGGATGTAATCATCGTCGTAGAAGGCGGAGAAGTAGAGGCTACTGTCGAGGAAGAAGTACCTGCTGTAGTCCAAGAAGTTGTGCCGGAAACAGTAGTTGAAGAGACTGTTGAGGTGGCTGGAGATGACCTAGAACAACTTCTGAGTGCTGGTGACCGAAGTTTAGCAATTCTATTCGGTTCACAATCAGGAAATTCCGAAGCCTTGGCAGCTAAGTTTGCTAAGCAGGCGTCAGACTACGGGCTTCAGGGCACAGTCTACGACATGGATGGTTTTGACTTCGCATCTCTTTCCGCTATGAAGCGTGTTCTGATCGTTTGTTCAACTTGGGGAGAGGGAGAAATGCCAGATAATGCCGAAGACCTTTGGCAGGTGGCAAAGAAGTCATCACCTGGTTCACTAAATGGAGTTCATTATTCAGTTCTAGCACTTGGAGATACAGGTTACGAATTATTCTGCGAATCCGGAAAGGATTGGGATGAGCAGTTAGAGAAGTTAGGGGCAACTCGTCTTGTAGATCGAGTGGACTGTGATGTTGACTACGAATCAATGGCTGCCGCTTGGGCAGTGGACTCATTGGCTGCTATGGCTGCTGTCGACGGCACTGGTGTATTCCACGAAGATATGGTGGAAGCAATCAAAGAATACGTTGCAGGTGGGGATGAAGGTGCCGATGGAGAAGATGGATTTACTGTACCCGATATTTCCGCAGAGTCGATTCAAGCGGAGATTAGCATCTTCCGTTATGACCCAGAGGCCGCAACAACCGGCTCTGACACATGGATCTGTGCAATGCCCGGTCACTTGAGCCTGTTAGAGGCACTTAGAACAATCAAGAGCACTCACGATGGTAGCCTTTCATTCCGTGATGGTGCATCCGATGACTCAACTACTGCGATTTGTGTAAATGGTCGTTTAGTGCTACCTGGATTAGTTCGTCTAGACGCGGTAGCACCAACTCGTGATGGTACACTTAGACTACGAATTGACCCGTTACCTGGATTCGATGTAATTCGAGATTTGGTAGTCGATCACTGGTCAATGGAGCGTCGAAGAGAATCTACCGAACCTTGGATGGTTGCCGCAACCCGAGAAGGCACCGCAACCATGCAAGGAAACATTGGATTGATGGAGCCTAATGTTGCAACCGCTTTACACTCAATTACTGACTTTGGTAGTCCAGCCTTATTGCAAGCATCTTCCGATGCAGTCCCACATGCAAATGGGTACCTTGGACCTGCAGTTTTGGCGTCGGTTTGGGCAAGGAGGAATGACCCTAGGTCCTCTGCTTCTTCTGTCAGCGGGCTTGATGAAATATTGGCTAGTTCGAATGGAATCAAGGCTGAAACAGACCTTGCAAGTATCCGTAGGCAAAATGGTTCTGGATTAGTCGTATCAGAAGCCTTGTTAGACGCAAAAACACATGTCTTAGAGCGCGATGCATTCAATGGGCGCCACGGTAAGCATGTTTGGTGGTACACATGGACTCTCAAGTCAAGTGGAAAGGTCAATGACACCGTGTTATATCGTCAGGTTTTGGGTCCAATTGGACTATTGGGTAATGTGACATCTGGCGTGACCGCTAGAATGATGACTGGATTTAGCCGTACGGGTGGTGACATGATTACTGATATGCTAGCTTTCATTGCTCCACCCGCAGGTATTGGAAAAATGCCACGTCAATTCAATTCATCCGTGAATAATCACCATGAAGTGGTGGCGATATTCAACGAATTAGACGGTAGGTTCTGAGGTGAGAATATGGCAATAAAATATGCATATCATCCAGGAAACGTCTCTCACAGCAGTTCTCCAGAAGTCGCTGTGACTATGGAGTCTTTCGCCCGAGCAATGGGGATTACTCTAGTTCCCCTGCCGGGTGCAACAAGTTGTGGAGCAGGAATTGTTCGCCAAGCAAATCGCAGACTCCAACTTACTCTGAATGCTCGAACATTTGCTATGGCAGAAGCAGAGGGTCTGAACATCCTTACTCCATGTGCTGCAACCGCTGGAAATCTACAAGAGGACTTGATGGCATTACAATCAGACCAAATTCTCATGCAAGAAGTCAATGAGACTCTGGAGAATACCTGTGGATTAACCATGACTGGTGAGGTAGAGATTCACCACATTTTACACGCTTTAGTAGACGAAATCGGCCTTGATAAACTAGGAGAGAAGGTCAAGAATCCAATCGATTTCACGGTCGCAGGATACTACGGTCCAAATATACAGCAAGAGGGTGCTTGCGGCGACGACGACGTATACGATCCAAATTATCTTGAGCAGGTAATTTCGACTTTGGGAGGGACTCCAGTAAGTTGGGAAGCAAGGACCCAAAGTGTGGGTGTCCCTGGTCTCTTTGCAGAAGAACCTACGGTAATGAAGCAGGCTGCTGAGGCCCTATCCGAAGCAAAAGCAGAGGGTGCAGACTTAATTGTAAGCGCGTGCAACCTATCCCAAGCAGTACTCGATATTTACCAAGGCAAAGCCGGTAGAAATACAGGACTTTCAACAAATATTCCGGTGATTCATCTTTGTGAGATGCTTTCGTTTGCACTTGGATGCCACAACAAGAGATTGGCTCTTTTGAGGACTAGAATCGCAGTAATCGGCGATTGATTTTACTCTTCGACCGGGTTGAATTGTTCAAGCCCTGTCTGACCTCTTGGTCTGAATGTAGAGGGTGGAAGTTGCCCGGAGTCAGTGGATTCGTTTTGATCGGTAATTTCTTCAACTTCCTTGAGAACGGGTCGATTTTTTTTCCTAACTGCAATAACGAACTCAGTCGCGGAAATTTTACTTCCATTTTCGACAACTGAGAAGTTACTCAAATTAGATAGATCAACATGTGTACTGCGAGCAAGTTTACGTCCAACTCTAGCAACGGCTCGATGCATGTTTTGCTCACGTCGAAGAGCCGCCGCTCGTGCCCCCTCATCACGGGTATCTTCAGCGATTAATACCACAACATCTCCATCGCGTTGTCTCCCTGTTCTACCTCTTCTTTGGATTGTCCGAATCTCACTTGCAACCGGCTCGTAGAAGATCACCAAGTCCGCGGTTGGTATGTCCAATCCTTCTTCTCCAACACTAGTTGCTATCAGTACATTTCCTTCTCCTGCACGGAAGGATTCGATTCGCTCAACTTGTTGTTTTTGAGTCAAACCTGTTCCGCTACCTCGTTTGCTTTGACCGATGAATTGTATCGGCCTTACATCCTTTAGATTTAGTAAAGCGGTTTCCAATGCACTGACTGTGTCTCTATAGGTCGCAAAGACAATAATTCTTGATTCTGGGTCACGGCGTATTCTTTCTCTTACCAGCCTTCTAACCGCTCCAACTTTACTATGAGATTCGGGCATTTCTGCTAGGCTGTCGCGAAGGCTCCTAATCCTCGAATCTCTAAGCAAATTTCGGGTATTTTTCTTTCCCGCATCTTCACCGGTTTCCTTTCTGTCGAGAAATTCTCTCGCTGCTGCCAATCCTTGGCAAAGAAGGTGGTTGATTAGGTGGTGGAGGGACATGGCTAGGCCGATTCTACTCATAGAACCATAAGCATCTGATTGACCTCTGCGAACTGCTAAATTTGCTCGTTCCATTGCATTGGCAAGACCTCGATGAGTTACTGCACCAGGCATCACATACCTACCCAATCTTCTTTCCCTTTCGACAATGGATTCCTGCCATCGAACTAAGGGTTCTGCTAACTCGCGAATCTCATTAGGCACTCTCACTTTCAATTCTTCAATATCGAGATTCGCTAAGTGTTCTGAAAGCATATTATCTTCTGATGTGCGTAGGTGAATACGGGCTACTCCGAGCCTATTACATATTTCTTCGACCTTTTCAGTATTCGAGCCGGGGCTAGCGGTCATTCCGAGAATCAATGGCTCATTTGCGAACTCTAGGTATAGGTCAGCTACCTGTGCCTCTGCTCGCTCTCCCGTTGAGTGATGCGCCTCATCGATGATTAACAAACAACAATCAGAGAGATCGAGCAATCCTCTATTTACATCGTTGCGAACTACCTGCGGAGTAGAAACTACCAATCTACCCCTATTCCACATCCCTTCTCTTTTGGTTGGTGGGATTGCTCCGCTCATCGAAATCGGTTTGGTCAAATCCTTGTCAAATACTAATTCTAAATCGTCTAAGTGTTGTTTGACTAGAGCCGCAGTAGGAGCAATCATCAATGCCCACCCATTTGTTCTCTCTAGCATCTCGGCCATGGCCATCCAAGCAACAGCCGTTTTTCCCGCCGCAGTGGGTAAGACAAGTAGGGTCGAACTAGACAATGCAACATCCACTGCTTCCAGTTGATAGGCCCTAGCCTCAACAACTCCATCTTGGAGTCCGTTGTGGTGAAGGCCAGTGCTCATGGGCCCCGTGTTTCGGGGTCAGGGTTCAAAATACTTACACTACCCCCCCTCTTTCACTTACACCCCATAGGGGTGGAATTTTTCAATACCCGATTCGTTCATATAGGGTATGGAAGTCGCAAGGCCGCTCACTACGTGAGGCACCAGACACCACAGGGCTCTGTACTAATATCCCGGAAATCCGAATTCCACTCGGAAATCGGCTTTCGGTGTCACGGTTCCTCCCTAACGTGGTGGCCCGGTTCGAATCCGCTTCGGCGGCAAACTTTCCGGTAAATACTGGAGGACATACAAATGGCAGACCGACATAACCCCAAGAGGGGCAGCATGGGCTTTAGCCCTCGCAAGAGGGCGATCCGACCTTATGGAAGGATTACTTCTTGGCCTGAAAGCGATGCAACTGAGATTCGAGTTCAGGGATTCGCAGGATGGAAAGCCGGAATGACTCACGTCTTGATGAGAGACACAAACCCCAACTCTACTTCAGCCGGTCAAGAGGTTCGAAAGGCAGTTACTGTTGTTGAGGTTCCTCCGATGAAAGTTCTAGCCGTTCGTGGCTACCATATGACTCCTTACGGTATGCAAACCGCAGGAGAAGCTTGGGCTAATTCCGATGAAGGTCCAACTGGCCTTCACCCTCGCTTCGCTAACCAGACTCGCGGAGAGCGCGATGCTGAAGAAGGACGAAAGCCTTCGAAGCGTGCTGGTCGAATTCCTCTAAGAGATGTGCAAACCAATGAAGATGCATTCGAAGCACTTTCCAACGCATCTCTTTGTGATGTGCGCATCATAGTTTCAACTCAACCTGCTCTAGTAAAGAGCGTACCATCCAAGACTCCAGAAATCATGGAAGTTGGTTTAGTTGGTGGAGATAACGCTGCAAAGCTCGAATGGGCTAAGGAGCGATTAGGCGGAGAAATTACCGTTGCTGATGTTTACGATTCTGGCCAAGAGATCGACGTTGTTGGAATCACCAAGGGTAAGGGTTTCCAAGGTGTTGTCAAGAGATTCGGAGTCAAGCTACTGAGCCACAAGAACTCAAAGAAGCGCCGTCAAATCGGAAACATGGGTGACTTCGGTACCGGTTACGTCCGCAAGACAATCCGTCAAGCAGGTCAGATGGGGTATCATCAGCGTACAGAATTGAACAAGCGCGTACTCCGAATATCAAATCCAGACGAGTCAGATGTGACTCCAGCTGGTGGCTTCCTACACTACGGAGAAGTCACCAATCCTTACATGATAATCCAGGGTAGTTTACCAGGTCCAGCAAAGCGCCTTCTGCGCTTCCGTGACGCTGTTCGCCCCAATTCAAAACTGCATGAAGTGGACCTGACCTATGTCAGTACTTCGAGCAAGCAGGGAGTGTGATAATATGAAGACAAAATCATACAATCTGGTAAACACCGTAGAGCAAGAAGAAATGGACGCAGGTCTACTGGCTGAGATGTACGAAGTCGAGGCAAAGGATGGCAAATCCGTAACTCTACCTTCTGTATTCAGTTCGGAAATTCGTGAAGATCTAATTCGAAGGTCAGTTTTGGCTAGTCGGGCAAACCGTCGCCAAGCATACGGTCATCGAGAACACGATGGTAAGCGTGCACCTCAAGCGGGAATGAAGCACTCTGTTGAATGGTGGGGTAAGGGACGAGGTGTCTCTCGAATTATGAGAAAAGCAGGACAGCGCACTGCTGCTCAGAACCCTCACACACGTGGTGGTCGAAGAGCTCACGGCCCTATGGTCGCAAAGGACTGGTCTCAGAAGATTAACAGCAAGGAAAATACAAACGCTCGCAATTCCGCAATTGCAGCTACAGCTAATTCCGAAGTCGTCGCAGCACGAGGTCATCAATTCGATAGCGAAGTCCGATTCCCAATCGTAATTGATGGATATGTTGAGAGTCGCGAAGAAGGAGACGAGAAGTATTCCATAGAATCAATTCCTCTACAGTATTCAACTCGTAAGTTTGTCGCCATGATGGAAGGTCTTGGACTAGGTGAAGATCTAGATCGTGCTCGAACAGGCCGCAATATTCGAGCAGGTAAGGGAACAATGCGGGGCCGAAAGTACAGGACTCCGAAGAGTATTCTATTGGTTGTCGCTCAGTCTGACGGCTTAGCTAAGGCTGCTCGCAACGTTCCTGGAGTCGATGTTGTCGCTGCAAAGGACCTCAGCGCTGAGGATTTAGCACCCGGTGGCGATGCAGGCCGTCTCACAGTTTGGACCAAGGATGCAATAGGAGCACTGGAGTGATTGACATGGTAGACCCGTATGCTATTATCAAGATGCCTTGGATTACTGAGAAGACACTCGAAGCTCGCCGAGTTGCCGACCAAGAAGGTGGCTTTCGTGAGAATAACAACAGAATCGAATTTATCGTTAGGCGCGAAGCGACAAAAGCCGATATCAAAGCAGCAGTTGAGGAACTACTCGACGTTCAGGTTGCTAAGGTCAACACGAAGATTACTGTCACAGGCAAGCACGCATCCGTGCGCCTTGCCGATGGATATGATGCGGAGGAAGCAGCGCTCAAGTTAGGAGCATTCTGATGAGGTGATATTATGGGTAAGCGAACACGTTCACAACGCCGCGGTTCAAGTCCAAAGAATCGGGTATCAAGTCACAAGTTCCCTGCAGCCAACCGTATCCCACGCGTAAGCGAGAAAATGGGCGAGGTAACTGACCTAGTTCACAGTGCGGCTCATACTGCCCCTCTTGCTCGCGTCAAGTTCGAAGATGGAACAACAGCTCATATCGCAGCACCAGAAGGTGTTTCAGTTGGACAGGAATTGGCCTTCGGAGACAATGTGAGCTTGCGACCAGGCAATGTAACCAAACTCTCAGAGATCCCTGAGGGCACTCCAATCTGTAATGTTGAATCACGCCCAGGAGATGGCGGTAAGTTCGCTCGCTCTGGTGGTAACTCTGCAGTATTGGAAACCAGAATGGGCGACAACGTGAGAATCAGAATGCCTAGTGGCTCTCTGAAAGATCTTCCAGCATCTTGCCGTGCTACTATTGGAGTACTAGGTGGACACGGACGAACCGATAAGCCACTGATGAAGGCTGGTGCTGCTCACTACCGTCAAAAGGCTCGAGGAAAGCTCTACCCAACAGTCAGTGGTGTTGCAATGAATCCAGTCGATCACCCACACGGTGGTGGAAACCACCAGGCGGTTCACGGACCTAACTCAGTTGGCCGTAATGCACCACCTGGTCAGAAGGTAGGAAACATCGCTCCACGCCGAACCGGACGTGGTAGGACAAGGGAGCAATGAGGTGTGAGATATGGCACGTAAATCAAAGAAGATGTTCCGCTCACCTAAGACTGCCCGACGTCAGGCTCGAAAGCGCCGCTCGACGATTGCTGAGCGACGCAAGAAAGAGTTCCTTTGGCGTGGATTAACCATCGAGGAGTTGACTGCACTTCCACTTTATCCTCCAGAAGATAATCCAGAAGCACCTTGTATCGCTACATTGATGCCTTCTCGCGCCAAGAGGTCACTATCTCGTGGTCTTTCTGAAGAAGCAGAGAAATTACTAGAGAAGATTCGTGCAAATGGTGGCTCCAAGATGATTAAGACACACTGCCGAAGTATGTACGTATTACCAGAGATGGTCGGTACAACAATCGGTGTACACAATGGCCGCGACTTCGTCAAGGTCGAACTGATTCCAGAAATGATAGGGCACGCCTTGGGCGAGTTTGCTCCAACCCGCAGATCAGTAACGCACACTGGTCCTGGTGTAGGTGCTACTCGATCAAGTAAGCACGTGGCATTGAAGTGAGGTGAAAAAGAATGAGTCGAATTTCAGGTAAGCCACAATCCGGATACACTCAATTGCTTGAGGGGTCGAATCTAGCAACTGCACGTGCAGTAAACCTAGACATCCATCACAAGCACTGCTACCAAATTGCTAAGTTCATTCGAGGAATGAATGCAGTTGATGCTATCGAATACTTGGAGAAAGTGATGGATAAGAAGGTCGCAATTCCATACACTCGCAGATCTAGAAAGGGTAAGGGTGGAAACACCATGGCCGGTCATAGAAAAGGAAAGATGGGACCTGGTCGATATCCGTACAAAGCATCAAGAGAATTCATCAAACTGATTAACAGTGCTATGGAGAATGCCCGTCAGCGCTACGATACAATCGATGCTGAAGACATGGTGATTACTCACTGTGCCGCACATCGCGGTCAAGTACACACTGGTTGGAAGCCTCGCGCACGCGGGCGTGCTACACCCAAGAACCACTACCAAGTGAATCTCGAGATTTTCCTCGAACACTTCGGCGATGAAGAAGAGGAAGACGAATTCTGAGG
>CALEIW010000036.1 GCA_937876055.1 uncultured euryarchaeote | reverse complement strand
ATCAGGATGGGTTAACACCCATGCGATATTGCCTCCTAATAGTCCAAGGAAGTAAACCAAAATCCAGCGTTGTTTCCCCATTCTTTGTTCGAGAGGAACACCTGCTAGCGCGATCACCAATATATTTCCTAGAACATGTATCCAATTTCCATGCAGCCAAGCAGAGGTAATGAAGCGATGAATTTGGTCGGGATGGTCTGCAATCTTCGGGATTATTGAAAGGAAGGTAATAGGTGTGAAATCGAGGAAACCCATGTCAATAATCATTTGATAGAAAGTTACCAATAATAACGACAAAACTGTGGCTAGAGCTACACTGGTGTCTTGTTTCCAAGCAACGATGTATGGTGTTGTGGCAATTACTAGAAACAGCCCCAATGCCGCCCAATCAGACCCCGTAAGGTCGGACCAAACAAACTCATAGTCAACGGTAGCCAGTCCTCTCCCTCGAGCCTCGACAGAGCCCTCATATGCATAGGGACTTCGATGGAACCACTCAAACGCAGACTGCTAGTGGCAGATATCGTGAGCGCGCGAACTTTGCTCTCAGCCCGCGGGTTGGTTGTCGACAGAGGTAGCCGTAAGGTGCTTCGTGGCGTTGACTTTTCACTCTCTGGGGGGGAAGTTGTTGGTTTGCTAGGAGTAAACGGATCAGGCAAGTCCACTTTGTTGGAATCTTTAGCAGGATTACACCCTATGTCCCAGGGGCAAGTTCTCAGAAATGACCGGAGCATCGAAACTACCGTCAGAGACTCAGAAGGTCAGCGAGGAGATATTACTGGATTCGGACTTTGTTTGCAAACTGAAGGGATGTCTGGTGATGAAACTGTATTCGAAAGGATTCGTGGCGCTTGCAGAGTCGCTGGACGGGCAGATAACTCGAAAGCATTGCACCAAATCCTCTCTGAATGGGGCCTAGGGCATCGAGCAGAGGATAGAATCTGCAAACTCTCTGGTGGTCTGCGGAGAAGGGTAGCGGTTCTATCCGCACTTGTTCCAGTCGCTCTAAATTCTGAGCCATCAGTCGTGCTTCTTGATGAACCTTCAGAGGGTCTTGATAAATCATCTAGAGGATTATTGTTAGGTTGGTTAAGGGCACTAGCACAGAGGGGTCATGGAATCCTAGTTGCAACTCACGACCCCGAAGTCATTACCGCTTGCGACAAAATTGTGACTATCAGCGAAACCTCAGAATTGACAAGCGAAGTCCAGCATTCAAAATTAGAAATTGCAAATCTTCCAGAGCCCTGCTCCGCTGAGTCACACATGGAGTTAGTTACTTGGGCTTGTAGGCTTGAAAGACGCAATCCAATCGATACCATTGGACGTGGGGTTCCGGCCTTAGTAGCCTTATTACTGGCCTATACATTGTCTACTGACATCACTCGTAGTAGTGAAAATTACGATTTATTGGCCGCTCTAACTCTAACTCCTGCATTCATCACAGCTATCGTAACTCCTGCCATAATCAAACGACTCTCTGAGGAAAGAGCGGGTGATTGGTGGAGGGCTATGTCCGGTGCCGGCTCAAGAGGTTGGTTTTCCATAATGGGAGTCTCTTTGATTCTACCAATACCGATGATTTACCTCTCTTGGTACGTTATCGCTGGTGATATCAGTTCAACTATGAATTCTGATGTTATGCTGTGGCTGTGGTTATTCGCATTCGTAATCATCGATTTGAGTGTGGCCGCTTCGGCTTTGCACCTGATGGTATCCGATCTAACGAGATCGGGCGCCGTAGCAGGAATATTACTACAACTAGTGTTAATCTGGCCATTCTTACAAATGACCAGCGCTCTAACTTCGATAATGAGTAATGGAATGAGTTTTGAATTAGCGCTGGGTCAACCATTTGTAGATATTGCGATAGCGTGGCTGACAGTGGTTTTATTGTGGGCAATGGCAGTCATAATTCCTGAAGATTAAATGGTGAAAAAATGGATTTCCGTGAATCAGGTTATGCTTTGACATATCTCGGGCTTGCAGGAATTGTATTTGTTTCAATTCTCGGATTAGAATATGCTCCTGGCCTGAAACCATGTACTGGAGGAGGCTGTTGGGGTGCTCCGGAGGCATACAGAATTCTCTATCTTCACGTTCCATTCGCTTGGTGCTCATTCCTATCATTTAGCGTACTGTTTTATGGCTCATTGATGTGGTATCTCAAGCGCAGTGAGGAAGCTTGGGTTTACTTTCAGAGTGGTGCCGACCTAGGTGTAATCTTTGGATTAGGAGTGATTACTTCGGGTCCAATTTGGGCATCTGCGGAATGGGGACGGCCTTGGGATTGGGGCGATATGAGATTGAATTCCTTCGCCCTACTTACTGCGGTTGCCCTATTCCTCCTCTATTCTCGTCAATCACAACCCGACACACAACAAACTCGAGACACTCTATCTGCGGTCGGGTTATTCGGGTTCGCCCTGGTACCTATTACTGCTGGCGCTACCACTTGGTGGGAAACAACCCATCCTGAGGTTTTAGTTGTCGAGTCAACCGAAACAGTAGGAATGAGTCCAGATGTACGCTCATTCTTGTTGATTAGTTTTGGACTGATGTGTATTTTATTCACGGGTTTACTATTGCTTTCCAACAAGCGATATCGCCTTGCTGCTGAGGTTTCTGATAGAAAGAATGAGCTAGACCAGGAGGGGATATCTTGACTGGTATCGCTGAAGCCTACATAGCCTATGCAATCATGCTTGGACTAGTAATTTGGTTCAGCAGAGATTTGTTCTCATCAATATACACTCTAGAGGCAGAGTTAGAATCTCTTTCCGATGAACAACCAAAGGCTGCTGAGGAAGAATAATCGTAAGTTGTTCTAATTTCGGCCCCAAAGGGGGCCGAATTGGCCTTCGACCGGTTCACCAACCTTTCAAACGGGGCAGGCTTGCCGGTTGGCGGGGGAGCAGTATGGATGGCGCAGCGTTTTGCATCGCATGTGGCTCACCCCCTCCACTCACATCCGAGCGTCTTTGCGAGGATTGTTTGAGGGCTAGAACTGTATTTTCCAAAGTGCCTGAGCGCATCCAACAACACCGCTGTGCAAAGTGCGGAATGCACGAAGTAGAGAAGCGCTGGGTGACCATTGAAGACGAGGAATTGGCAGAGTTGAGACTTAGAGAAAATCTCGGAGTTACAGATGGAGCAAGTAATGTCGCGATAGATATGGCCTATCAGCCAATTGATGAGAGAACCGCTCGCCTCCATGTAAATGTCGAAGGAGAATTGGAAGGATACCAATTCTCGGGCCAGCATGAGGTTCTATTGCAGACTAGTAATGCTGTTTGTCCTACTTGCACTAGAAAAGCTGGGGCATATTTTGAGGCGACCATGCAACTTAGGAGTGCGGGCCGCAGATTATCAGAGGATGAGTTGAAGGACCTAAGAGGAACTCTGAATGAATTACTCAATGAATTGGAATCAGACCCGATGTTTTTCATCACCAAAGAAGGTCCAGTAACAGGAGGTTGGGACTTACAACTTGGTTCAAAAGCCCTGGCAAGAACTTGGGCTAGAAGATTGGTTCGAAGATTTGGTGGAACGACCAAAGAAACATCGACACTAGTGGGTATCAGAGATGGGGCAGAAGTCACTAGGCTAACATTGTCCTATCGCAAACCAGCATATGGCCTTGGTGATGTTATTCGTCTGAAGAGAGAAAACTGGCTTGTATCGGCTTGGCAGAAAGATGGACCAACCCTTCGGAGATTGGACCGAAATGAGCGAACCGGAGCGACTTGGAGAGATATGGAAAAGGCCAGTGTTGTGAGTAGGTTTACCGATCAAATTGTGGTTGATGTGCTGAATCGGGATAGTTCTGGTGCAGAGGTGATGGACCCTACAGATTACCGTGTGGTAACGGTAGCCCTTCCCTACGATGATGATGGTTCTGGGACAAACTTACGCATCGCTTTCATAGACGACTTATGGATGGCGCTGCCAGGACATACGGGAGAGGAGTGAAATGTCTGAGCCAGATTTTGAATCACTTCTCGAAAAATATGACAAATCTGACATGGTTGGATTTACTAGAAAATTTGTCGACGACCTAGAGGCTGCAATGTCTGCAGAGATAGAAATCGAAGCAGATATGGATTGGAGTGGAGTAGTCTGCCTAGGAATGGGCGGTTCAGGTGCGGGAGGGATGTTCCTATCAGCCCTAGCCGATGATTCAGGGGGTCTTCCATTTGTGGTTTGGAATAACTACGGTTTACCGTCATGGTGGGGACCCGATTGGCTAGTTTTGGCGACCTCATATTCAGGCAATACTGAGGAGACTCTAGATGGCGTTCGCCAAGCACTCGAAGAAGGAGGTGTTGTAGTAGGAATCTGTTCAGGTGGAGAATTGGAGGATTTGCTTTCGCAAAGTGATGAGGCACTATGTATTTCAGTTCCTTCTGGGCAAATGCCACGCTCTGCATTTGGACATATATTCGGAAGTCAACTATCTCTTTGCTGGGCGTTAGGGATTATTCCACGGCCACCAGAGGAAGAAATCACCCAGATGTTAGACCGATTACGCTCTGGCTCGAAATCCGCAGATATAGTCGGCGGTGATGGTAGAGTGGCCGCAATGGCGAATGGAATGTCTGAACGGGATATCGCCATTGTTTCAGCTTATGAAATGGCATCTGTTGGTGTTCGATTTACAAATCAAATAAACGAGAACTCTGAGAGATTTTCCCGTCCCGTTCAATTACCAGAAATGAATCACAATGAGATAGTGGCTTGGAATAGAAACTCATCATCTCAAGCATTGCTATACCTCTCAAGCCCGCACACACATTCACGCGTGCGCGCGCGAATGAATTGGATGATGGAGAATCTTCAACCAGGAGATTCTTGGTTACTAGATTGTGAAGGAGAAACTCTCCTTGAGAGCCTTCTAATCGCTGCGCACATAACTGATTGGGTGAGTATCGCATTGGCTGTGATGAATGGTATCGACCCATCTGAAATGACTGCAATTGATGGTCTCAAAACATATCTTTCTACAGTTCAGTAGAGAGCACCCAAAACCAATCTTGGATCGGGATAGATTTGCAGAGCCTCATCTCGGTCACCAGGCGCTACAACACCGGGCATATCGTGAGTTTCCGGTTCTTGATATGATAGTTGAAAATGTAGGTGAGGCTCCCAACCACCATTTTCATGATGGGCTCCCATCCAACATATTTCATCACCAGCATTCACCTTCTGACCCACTGACTTACCTTCTATTGAAGCAGAATCAAGATGACCGTAAAGAGCCCAAATTGGAACACCATCTAGAATATGTTTGGTTATTACAACATGGCCGTAGTCGCCATCGGCCGCATTGTATCCAAAGTGAGAAATTTCACCCTCGGCAAATGCCATACAGGCCGTCCCTACCGGTGCACCAATATCTATTCCAATATGGAGAAAGCGATCCCCCGAAAAGAGTTCAGTCGAGTATAATCCGGGTCTCAATTCATCGTACTTCCCGACACTATATTCGGTTTGGGGAGGGGTCCAAGTACCCCCTGACAAATCAAGGATTGTGTAATCTTCGGGCATATCGACGACTGGATGGAACTCGTGGGAATCCCAAT
>CALEIW010000035.1 GCA_937876055.1 uncultured euryarchaeote | reverse complement strand
TGTCTGTGGAGATAAGAATTACATGGCTAAGGATGTACATTCAACCTTGATTGAAATCTGTGCAGAACATGGCGGCATGTCTCCTGATGAAGCCAAGGAATTCGTCGAGGTCGGGATGATGAAGACCGACAAGCGATACCTACGCGACGTCTACTGATTGGCAGTATTTGTTCTTCACGACCGCCTATGGCGGTCGCCGAACTCTACATAGGATTCAACCTACAGCGGAGTTTGATGTTCCGCAGGGTGCTGATTGCCAATCGAGGCGAGATAGCCCTGCGAATTTTGCGTTCATTGAGGACATTAGGAATCGAGGCGGTAATGATTCACGGCCGTGAAGATCGGTTGACAACCCCTGTTCGACTCGCCGATGAGGCGATTCACATAGCCCGAGACGACCCTCTAGCATCCTACTTGGACATTGAAGCAATTGTCGCCGCCGCCAAAGAAGTCGGGGCTGATGCTGTACACCCCGGGTATGGATTCCTTGCCGAGAATCCTATTTTCGCTGATAGGTTAGCTGAGGAGGGGATTACATTCATCGGCCCTAGTCCAGAGGTATTGAGAATCCTCGGCGACAAAATTACCGCTAGAGAAACTATGTCCAAGGCCGGATTACCAATTGCCAAAGGTTCTCCTGGACCTGTTTCCGATCCGTCGGAAGCCGCGACAATTGCCGATGATATCGGCTTCCCTGTAATCATCAAGGCGGCCGCTGGTGGTGGTGGAATCGGTATGCAAGTGGTAGATTCTGCCGATGAATTCGAATCGGCACTAAACCTATGTCAAGGCCGAGCCCTATCCGCCTTTGGTGATGACAGAGTCTTCCTAGAGAAATTCATCGAAGGCGCTCAACATGTTGAATTTCAAGTCCTTGGAGACGGTGAAGATGCTATCCATTTCGGCGAGAGGTTCTGTTCGATTCAACGCCGTCACCAAAAAATCTTGGAAGAAGGGCCTTGGCTTTCTGAAGAAGTTAGAGCCGATATAGGTGCACGTGTTGTAGCAGGAGCCAAGGCTGTCGGTTACAAGGGGTTGGCAACGTTCGAATTCCTCAGAGATTCGCACGGTGAATTCTACTTCCTCGAAGTTAATCCTCGAGTTCAGGTTGAGCACACGGTTACTGAGATGATAACCGGACACGACCTAGTTTCTCTTGGAATCAGAGTCGCCTCAGGAGAAAGCCTACCGTTTTCTCAGGATGATATTGAGATTTCAGGCCATGCAATTCAAGCTCGACTAAATGCTGAAGACCCGAGAACCTTGGAACCATCACCTGGCCGACTTTGGGAATGCCATTGGCCTGCAGGTCCGGGTGTTAGGGTGGATACTCATGCTCACACAGGCTACGATATGCCTCCATCTTTCGACTCCTTACTCGCTAAACTGATTGTTTGGGGAAGAGATAGACAAGAGGCGATTAGAAGACTCGATGCCGCCCTCGCAGAGACTCTGATTTTAGGTGTTGAAACCCTTATTCCATTACATAGAGCAATTCTATCAGAGGAAGACTTCCGGAATAGAGATGTTACGATAAGGTATCTTGAGGAACACCCAGACCTGTTGAATTGAGGTGATAGTATGGACATGGTAATCGTTGGCTCAATCGGTTATGATGACATCCAAACCCCTGCCGAAAATGGGTCAGACCTTCTTGGTGGTGCGGCAGTGTATTCTGGACTTGCTGCATCTTTTCATCTTCGAACACATGATGAACAGCCAACCAAGGTTGGTCTTGTAGGTGTCGTCGGAGATGATTTTGCAGTCTACGATCAAATGATTTTGGAGAAAGCGGGATTGAATTTAGCGGGAGTTGTTCGTGCTGAGGGAGATACATTCCGGTGGTCTGGTAAGTATGAAGGTGCGATGGAATCTGTCGAAACATTAGCAACCGAAGTAAATGTTCTAGGAGATTTCAATCCAAATTTGCCTGAGGTTTGGACGAACCCAGAAGTCCTCTTTTGTGCCAGCACCCATCCTGCTACTCAGGTTGCGGTTTTGGATCAATGTCCTGGTGCTCAATTGACCGTATTAGATACTTTCATGCTATGGATTGAGACTGAATTTAAGACATTAAGCGAAGCCATGCGTAAGGTCGACATCGTAGTGATTAACGAACAGGAAGTATGCGCTATTGCTGAGGATGAGATTCTACCCCGCGCAATGAAATCAATAATTTCAGGTGAGGCTCTACACGGCGGTTCCGCCGCCGGCCCCGGCCCTCGTTGCTTAATTGCAAAGCGTGGAAGTGGTGGAGTCATTGCAATGCTTCCTGCGGGTACGCTGTCATTACCAGCATATCCAACCGATGAGATTGTTGACCCCACTGGTTGCGGTGATTCATTTGCCGGCACACTAATTGCATATCTCGTTGGCAGACAGGGTGTTTTGAGTGATATTGAAGCAATTAGAAATGCACTCGTTCATGCCACTGTAACTTCTTCTTTCACTTTGGGTGGACTAGGTATTTCTGGAATCTCATCGATTGACCGTGGTATCTATCACGCACGTGTAGATAGGTATCGAAGAATAGCTGGAATAAAGTGAGTAATCACTTCAATTGGCGAATCCCGGGTAATCGTCTATCTCCTTTCTGTGTGGTCGGGCGAAGTTGCGAAAATCGTAATTGCTCACTAGCTGATTTACTGGTTGATTCTCTCTCTTCTCCAGAAGCAACCCGTGCCACGACATTGTCTAGTGCATCTCTTGCTGATGAAGGAGTGTTAGTTGATGTCATTTCCCTAGCTCTTGAGGCTACATCGGCTTGGTGGTCTTGATCAGAGCGTAACCTGAGAAGTTGGCTAGACCTAAATCTCGCCTCTCCAGCATGAGCCTCGCCATCCTCATCACCGTATACATCGGCATATTGCCTTCTTGTCTGCGTAGGAGAAAGTAACGAAGCAATCCAATTTTGTTTTCTCGGCTTACCTGCCGAACTTCGAACCCGACCATTGGTCATACTATTGGCCAGCTTTGACACTGCAGGAAATTCCTCTTCGAAGTTCTCGGGGTTGGTATTTGGGATTGATAATGCTTGACTTTGATTCTCGGTTTGCCAAGCAGAACGAGCCTTTGCAGTCTTAACTAATCCTGGCTTACACTCCTCACGTACCGCATTCTCTGTTGGGCTCGGAAGACCCCATGTCGGAGAATCGTTGGCTTCAGGTTGGCCGTGACGTAATTGTGCTGAGCGAATCATCTGTGAACTTGATACCGGCCTATCTGGATTAGGCGTTGTCGGTGGTGAATGTGAGGCCGGAGTTGTGATGCCAGTTGTTGTCGGAGCGGGGGTTGCAGGGGCATCATCGAAGAGAGAGAAATCCATACTAGGTTCAGAATCCTCGTAATTCGTCGGGTTAGGGTTACTCGCAGGTGAATCAACACCGAATAGCCCGCCTTCTCCAAACATTGAACCCATAGCATCTGAGAAAGCCTCGTCAAGTCTATCCTCCTGTGATGGATCCTTTTCGTGATACCATTCAGGTGGTTCTTCGCGACCCCAAGCCCTCTCGTAAGCGGAGCGAGAATCAGTAGATGTTGTCGGATAATTTGTGGCTGTAGCAGGTGTTGGATCTAAGGCGTCTAAGGAAGCAAAAATGCCACCCTCCTGTGAAACAGGTTGTGAAAACGAAGGTTGAGTGGCAACAGAAGCCGTTGGTCTTGAGGTAGTTGTTTCAGTAGAGTGGGAAATCATAGCTACTGGTTCAGCCTCAATAATGTTCGATTCAGAATTATCTAGCGTGTCTGGTGCGTTGAGAAGAGCCCTTGGCTGGTTTTGTGCAAGCAATCTTTCTCTCTCTTCTTCCAATTCTTGTAGGCCAGCCTTTGCTTCTTCGATTGTACAACCATGCATAACACGGTCGACCATCATACACAATCGCAGCAATTCTGACTGAGTCCCTGTGACGAGGTATTTGTCTCCAGCATTGGTTTCTATCGACAATACAGGATTCTTCAATTTAACATAGCCAAATATCGAAAGAGCACCTGTTGCTGCTACGGCCCAACCAATTGGAGGAGTGATTATTGTTGCACCTACCCAGACTCCAACAGCTCCGATGGTAAGGAAACTATTCGGCAATTTTGCTAAGTTGATATTTCTCAGAGTT
>CALEIW010000034.1 GCA_937876055.1 uncultured euryarchaeote | reverse complement strand
TGTTACAACACTCTGCTAAACCCCGCGAATTCCACCGACGCCTACGGCGATGGTGATGAAGATGGCTTGAATAATGTCGAAGAATATGAGGTAGCTTACACCTGGGGTGCAGTCAATTTCACCAATCCATTAGTCCCTGATACCGACAGCGATGGTATGCCCGATGGATGGGAGTATCATAGTGGTATACATCCAAACGACGGTAGCAACGCAGAGGAAGACCCTGATTTCGATGGATACGATGCAGATGGTGATGGAGGCGTTCGTTACACTGACTTGGTCGGCATCTCCACGGTACACAACATTGTTGTGGAAGTCGGAGATTTCGTCCAGGTTAATCGTACTGTAATGTGGGTCAGAACGGTTCAGGACAGCCAATATGTCAACATCCCCATCAAAACCCCAACCGAAGGATATGTTTACGCAATTAACGTCGAGGTAGGTCAAGAAGTTACTAGTCGTCTCCAAGACCTAGCAATCGTTGTTGAAGATCATGAGCGATTTACTAACCTAGATGAATATCGAGCTAAATTTAGCCCTGATACCGATTTTAATCAGCCAGAAGAAGATTGGGCGATTTTGGGTCGTTCAACAGACCCACTAGTTCAGGACACTGACGGTGATGGCCTGATTGATGGTATCGAAGTAATTGGCTGGACCATTAGAGTCGTGGATATGGGTGTTCGAGATGTTACTGTTTATTCAGACCCAGGAGTTTACGACACCGATCGAGATGGATTGTCTGATTCTACTGAATATTATGAAACATTCACTAACGCTAGCGATAGAGATACAGATAGTGATGGATTGGAAGACTTCACTGAAGCGGTTGACGGATTTATGTGGAATGGATCGGTTTACTTCACAAACGCCTCAATGTTTGATACAGATAACGATGGTTTGAATGATGGTGAAGAGGTAATCAATGGTCAAGACCAGTACATCACTCATGCAAATAATGCAGATACTGATGATGATGGACTGTCAGATGGAGGCGAGGTCCTGTATATCCCTCGACCTTGGCAATCTGCAACAAATCCACTGGACAATGATACCGATGACGATGGCCAACCGGATGGTTGGGAGATGCAGGTATTTTCTGTACAGCAGAATACAAATTCCCACAGTCTTTGGGTAACCACTCAGAATTGGTTACCTATCGGATGTACAAGTATGGTCGAATGTGGACTTGGACCAGGCGGATGGGTTTGGGATAGTTATCTCAAGGGATTCCAAACATCTGGGGATCGTAATGGAGATGGTATTCTTGATCCTAAATATTTCATTCATGAGATGAATTTGACCGGATTCACAATCCCGAGTGATGGAAGATGGGCTCTAGATCCTTCATTCGGTTCTATGCCAGACTCTAATTTCGATATCGATAATGATACCCTTATCAACGCTCTAGAAGCCCCAGATAGGTGGGATACCAACCCTGTTGATGATGACACAGACGGTGATTTACTTGCTGATGGTTGGGAGGTATCTGCATCCGAGAGAGCGATTAGCTTGGGTCTGGTTGACAACAACACACTCGATGCTCTCGGTGCAAGAGGGCCAATGGATCCGAGAATGCCGGATTCCGATCTAGATGGTATTGATGACGGCTCCGAAGATTTCGATGATGATGGTTTGAATCGGACGCATTTACTGAATAGGTATTGTCCAGGTTGGGATAATCAACAAAATGCTGAATGTCACATCGACCCAACTACCGATAAGGGAGGGCGTTTCTATGACGACTTGGAGAATTATACAAATTACGAAGAGTTCCAAAATAAGACCGACCCTGTATTATCTGATACGGACGGAGATGGTTGGGCTGATGGATCTGAGGTTTACCACCAAGATCATGACAATGATGGAATGTGGTCTGGATGGGAATTTTACTTCGATTTCGACCCATTCGATGCCGCAGACGCGTTCGTTGATTCCGATGGTGATGGCTACAATAACAAATGCGAAAATAAATGGAATACAAATCCGAAAGACCCAACAAGTTTCCCAAGTCAAGGAGAATTGTGTACGAACGATTAGTTCGTATCCATTAGGTTTCATCACATAACACCCTCTCGGAGGTATTGGTGAGAATATGTCTTGGTGGGTAATGCCTACAACTGCAGATATTGGGTTTAGGGCATTCTCAGATAGTCCAACCGGTATTCTCAGAGAATCTGCCCTTGCCTTACAGGGAATCCAACTTTCTGATAGGGGATTAGAATATCTAGACGGACACATACGTCATGTTGCAGAATGGAGTATACCGTTTGGTAGTGCAGATATTGAACGCACCCTCGTCAGATGGTTGGAAGAGGTATTGTACAATTCTTATGTCGAAGATAAATGGCTGGTAGAATCCGAATTATCGCTTGACGAGGGATATCTCCGTGCTCAAGTTTTGTGGGTTGAATCTAGAGACGTTGAATTGGAAATTGAAGTCAAGGCAGTAACTCTCCATGACCTCGTTGTGAGAGAAGTAGGTTTGGGAGAGATTGTCGATGGAGTTGAAGGGGTACCTTCGTTTGAAGGACCTGGCTGGATGGCACAAGTTGTATTGGATATTTGAAGAAATCAAGCCATTCCTTCCCAGATATAGAATATGCCACTAGCGATTATTCCTCAACATTGAATCTCTGGTAAACTTCATTTGTAGTTTGAGTGACAC
>CALEIW010000033.1 GCA_937876055.1 uncultured euryarchaeote | reverse complement strand
GTTCTAACCAGCAAATTATATTTGAGCGTCCACTCATATGGCCTTCAGCAGATTATTCGAATTGGCCATATGAGTGGACGCTCAAATATAATTTGGTGGTTAGAACAAAATGGTTACGAAGCAGATGATGATTTAGTATCTCATATGTTTGAAGTGGCCAAAAATCAACGCCGATTGATGGATGACGATGAAGTTCACCAGGTAATAGCAGATTACAAGCAAAACAACTGATTACATACTAATTTCAGCAGATGCGGCAATCACCCATGCATCGGCAACGGCTAAAACCCCTACAACATCGAAGTCAACCCATGCGTACGACAGCAATGCTACTTGTTCTGATGCTTGTATCACCCGTCGCGGCATCCATTTCCGAAGGGCAAAATTACGATATTGACTTTGAGATAGATGGAGAGAATATCCTACCTACTTACTCCAGAGCTGTTCAGCTGGCATTCGATAGGGTTGAGAATCTCGATCAATACACCGATGACGAACTATCTCAAACAAACCAATGGTTGGTTGTAACCCAAATTCCAATCGACAAACAAACACTGACTTTGGCAAAACCAGAATCGGTTGAAACTGCACCTGTACTCAGAGGTGCTTACATTTGGTATTTTGATAATCCAGTAGAGGCTATTGACAATCTCGAAATGTTGCTACAAATTGGTCATATTGAATCCTATTCACCATTGGTTGAACGGCAACAATTCCCGAGAGACAATCCTAACGACCCTGAATTTTCCTCTCAGTGGCATCTTGAAAATACAGGTCAGACATCAGGACTGAGTGGAGAGGATATCAATGCCACAGATGTCTGGGATAATTATCGTGGTGAAGGTATAGTCATCAGTATAGTGGACGATGGATTGGACCACCAGCATCCTGATATCATCGATAACTACGATGCAAACTATTCCTACGATTGGTGCAACGATGATAGCGATCCCGCGCCGAATTCTTGGGATGGTCACGGAACTGCTGCTGCAGGTGTAGCCGCCGCTGTAGGAAATAACTCACTATATGTTTCAGGGGCGGCTTGGGAAGCAACACTTGGCGGCTCTACCCTAATCGCGTGTGGGTCCGGAGACAGTACCCAAGCTGATGCATTGTCGTTTGAGAATGATGATATCGACATATACTCGAATTCTTGGGGTCCCGCGGATGATGGTGAAACATTATCTGGACCGGGTCCACTTACACTTGCCGCCTTTGAGGAAGACGCGTATAATGGAAGAAAGGGCCTAGGTAATTCCATCACATGGGCTGCAGGAAATGGTTTGGGTAGTGATGACGATGCAAACAAGGATGGTTATGCAAATAGCCGATTCACCATTGCAGTAACAGCAATATCTCACGAAGGGGATCAATCATACTATGCCGAACCAGGTGCAAACATTCTCGTTGCGGCTCACTCAAATGGCGATGGTGAGGGAATAACAACCACAGATATCGTCGGAAGCGGAGGATACAACGGTAGTGGAAATGTCACCCATACCTTTGGAGGAACCTCAAGCGCCACGCCATTAGCCGCTGGAGTAATCGCACTGATGTATGACGCAAATCCATACTTGACGTGGCGAGATGTACAAGAAATTTTAGTTCAAACCTCACGAATGAATGATCCATCAGATTCCTCTTGGAATACAAATGGAGCCGGACATGATGTATCTCACAAGTATGGTTTTGGTGCAGTAGATGCCGGAGCCGCTGTCTCAATGGCCTTGAATTGGACCACTTTGGAGCAAGAAATCAACTCGACCTACGGACCATATTTACCTAACTTTGACATTCCAGATGGAAACTTATCATGGAGCGAATTCCCAATCACAGTAACCAGTGAATTATCATTAGAAAGTGTAGATGTTATCGTCGATATCAACCATACTAACCGCGGGGACTTAGATATTGTACTACAGTCACCAGATGGAACAGAATCTTGGTTGGCAGTCAGTAATGGAGATGGTAACGACGATTATTCCGATTGGTTGTTCAATACAGTCCATCATTGGGGTGAGTCGAGTTTAGGTCTCTGGACACTAAAGGTTCGAGATTCCACCAATGGTGGAACTGGAACTCTCAATTCGTGGGAATTGATTTTCCACGGAGTGGATAACGATTGGGACCATGACGATGATGGACTATCTGATGAAAATGAAACTCTAGTTTGGGGCACTGACCCCTATGATGCGGATACAGATGATGATGGATTGTCTGATTACGATGAAGTGATGAGTTTTGGCACTAACCCTCTTGCTAGTGATTCAGACACCGACGGATTGACTGACCTACAAGAAATTTTCAACTATGCAACTAACCCAATGAATTCAGATAGCGATAATGACGGATTATCAGATGGATTGGAAGTGAATTATTGGGGTACTGATCCTTTGGTTTATGACCCTGATGCAGACAATGATTTATTCTACCATTTCCAAGATTGCAACGATAATAATCCAGATGTTAATCCAGGAACCTACGAGAGATTGAATGGAATTGATGATGATTGTGACGATTTAACCGATGAAGGTTTCAATTTCACTGACAGAGACTCTGACGGCCTTTTGGATTGGCCGGAATACCACATCCATGGCACTGATTTCGAGGACTCTGATACCGATGATGATGGATTGGATGACGGTATCGAAGTGGAAACTTATGGCTCTAATCCTCTGTCATATGACCCAGATGCGGATCAAGATGGATATCATTGGTTCCTAGATTGTGACGATGAAGATGAATATCGGAATCCAGCATTACCTGAATTATTGGACAATAAGGACAATGATTGCGACCTCGTAATTGACAACGGTTTCTGGGATTTGGATTCTGATTTTGACGGATTAGATGATTATGATGAATATCACAACGTAACAAGCAACCCATATGATGGTGATACTGATGATGATGGATTACCCGATGGACTCGAAGTAAAGACCTACGGCTCGAATCCACTATGGGCTGACCCCGATGATGATGGGGATGGATGGTATTGGTTCCAAGATTGTCAAGATGATGATGCTCAGAGAGCCCCTCTACTCGCCGAATCATTAGATGCAAAGGACAATGATTGTGATGAAGAAGTAGATGAGGACTTCCGTACTCTTGATTCGGACCAAGATGGTCTTTGGGATTATGATGAATTCCACAATCTATCAACCGACCCAACAGATTCTGATTCTGATGATGACGGAATGAGTGATGGAAAGGAAGTCAAAGAAACCGGCTCTGACCCATTAGTTTTCGATCATGACCGTGACGAAGATGGATTCTATGCCTTCGAAGATTGTGAAGATTTGATTGAAACAATCAATCCAGATGCTACTGAGACATGGAATGGTTGGGATGATGATTGTAATGACGTAGTCGATGATTCCTTGAATCGAGCTGAACTAATCGAATCTTCGTTGAGCAGAACCAGTACTGTAGATTGGGACTCTGTAAATGATACTCTTCGTATCGATATCCGAAATATTCCAACTACTGTTACCAAGGAAATGGTCTGGGAGATGGAAGGAATTATTCTATCTAGCAACTGGAGTGAAAATGGTCAGACCTTGATTATCGAAGAAATCGACTGTAAATCAAAGGATTGGGAATTAGCGGAAATTCTTTGCTCAAAACGCAGTGGTATCCGAGAACTAAATCTAACCATAACAGATTCCGGATTCGAAACTAAATTACAGTGGACGGTCGATGTTGAAGTCTACATCCCTGCACCAACCTTGATTGAATCTCTATTCTCATTCCTTGGCTCTAGTTCCGGAATTGTTGTTATCCTCCTAGTAATTCTTTCTCTGGTAGGAGGAGTTGCATTTGCAGGAATGAAGATTAGGGAAAACAAAATGATCGCAGAGGCCTATGCAGAATTCAGAGTTAACCAAAGTCCATCAGGCGTCACTCCTGAGCACCGCGCGGCTGAACTGCCCGCAGCTCCTGACCTCAGCGCCCTATTGAGTCAGCACAGTGACAACAATCCACCAATGGTAGAATCTGTTCCAATGCTTCAATCAACTTTAGTCACAGTTGATGCGACTGCAATAATTAGTGAAGATTCTTCTGAAGAAGAATGAAGATTAGGCTTCATCCGCCTCTTCTTCGGCTGCCGATGGTAGATTTTCGCCCCACTCAGCATCTGGTGAGCCGCCTTCCCATTCTCCTTCAACTGAAATGTCCTCAATTTCGTCGTCTTCGCGCCATGGGGGTTCTCCATCGGCACCGCTTAACACTAACACACCTTCATCGTCCAAACGTCTCTTTACCGTCTTGATTCCTTTCTTAATTGGCAATAAATGGCCAATTGGAGTACCTGTAGTAACGAATGGATGAGTTGCAATACAAATCAGTAGACCATCTGTGGGTGAGCGAATTTCCATTGAAACTCCTGGGTGTTCAGGGTCGGAAACGGTTGCAACCAATTCATTCTCCTCTACCCAAGAGCCAGCCGGAGTCAATACATCCAGCAGGCCACCGTAGTCGGAACGAATCCATACAGAACCCGACGCAAGTAGTCTGAATCGCGGTCTACTGGAATAGCCAGGAATGACCTTTAAACTTCTAAGTACATTCAGAACCCCATACATAGCAATCTGGATAGATTCAGGGTCTGCTTCATCTGCTCCACCGCCCTCGTAAGTGATACAACTGATTCCGTGGTCATCAGCAGTCCTCCTGAGGGATCCTTTCGGACCTTCGCTGTCTAGAATAACCTCGATTCCGAAAGATCGGGCACTTCGATTGCTTGCTGGATTAGCTAAGTTAGCTCTGATTTGTGGCATATTTGAACGACCCAAAGCAGCGGTGTGTAGGTCAAGGATGTGGTCAGAATTTTGGAAAATCTCCTTCCACAATCTGTTTGCTACCCTAGAGGTTGTGTTGGAGTCTTCTTTACCCGGGAAGAATCGATTCAAGTCTCTGCCGTCAGTCATATATCTGCTTCGACGACGGTAACCAGGCATATTCACGATTGGAATAATCCGAATGGTACCTGCAACCGTGGAGGGGTCAATGGGCTTATCCTCTCCTAAGATTGCATGCGATTGTAAGTAAGTTAATGCTAAGGGGCCAACTAATTCATTGCCGTGGAGTGCTCCAATCAAGGTAACAACTGGCCCCGGCCTAGAACCATGGATTACAGTAATTGGAATTGGCCAGGATTCACCAATTTCTACATCCATCAAGTCATATTCAATTTGTCGAATTGTTCCGGGTTTCACAAGCTTGCGGCCAATTCGATGTGATTTCCAACCATTAGCTCGAGACCAAGATTTCGGCGTGCTGCTAGGCTCTTCCAAGGCTCTCTCAATCTCTTTTCTTCGCCTTGTTGGGATTTGATTTGATACTTTTATTGGCTCATGGCGCCGCCTCTTCGCCCTAGGAACTCTTACGTTTCCGTCATCCTTTTTGGACGACTTAGGAGCCTCTTCGGAATCCACCAATACCACTCTGTGGAGTCAACCAAATAAGAGGATTAGCATAGAGGGATTGAGTGAATAATTTCCTTATTCTTGGGCAATTGTTGTATTCCGCTTATTCCCCCGAATGCACAATGAGTGCCTCAAATGAAGAGTCAGTGCAAGAGTTACATGCTCCAAATAGTATCTGCTTTGGATGCGGTCCGGCTAACCATGAAGGTCTACGTATACGCTCATTCAGGACCGAAAATGGACTAGCAATGAGGTTTGACCCCTCGCCTGAGCACCAAGCATTTCCAGGAATGATAAACGGAGGTATAATTGGAACTTTGATGGATTGTCATGGTAATTGGACCGCTGCAATCGCTCTAATGGATCAATCTGGAGATTCCCAACCACCCTGTACAGTTACCGCGAATTATAGTATCAAACTCCGAAGACCCACTCCTTTCGGACATGAAATAAAAGTAACCGGTGAGGTAATCGAATTGGACGAAGATAGAGCTAAAGTCAGGATGGAGTTAATTTCTGATGGTAAAATATGTGCTGTTGGAGAAGGTCTTTTCGTTGCAGTTAAAGAAGGACATCCAGCATACCATCGATGGAATTAGTTACATGTATTCTCAGAACAAGACTATATACATCAAGTTACTAATCACATTGTATGATTGACGAGCTTGTGACGGTTCTACAAATTGCCATTGCAGTTGTAATAATTGCAGTTTGGATATTCAGACCAAGATTAGAAACCAGCTTCCGTGCAGGGAATGCAAAAAATATTTTCGAAGAATTTGCAGTCTATGGATTACCAAAGTGGTCGGTATACGCTATCGGATTAACCAAGCTGACTCTTGCCATTCTGCTGATTGTAGGAATTTGGTATTCTTCATTAGTACAATTTGCCGCACTAGGAATGGGTGTGTTAATGGCGGGAGCCGTGACTTGTCACTTGAAGACAAAAGGCGATCCACTAAGCCGTGCTACTCCTGCATCTCTTATGTTAGTCATGTGTGTTGTTGTATTTTACCTAGGTTAAGCGATTAGATTCGGTATCCTTTAGAACGGCGGATTCTAAGTCGTTATGTGCCGGTGGACGAAGACCTCCCAGAGGTAAGTCTCGCAGACCTGGATGTGGATGAGAGAATCATCCAACACCTTAGGTCTGAATGGGGTATTGAGGAGCTTTTTCCCCCTCAACGTGAAGCACTGCCATATGCACTTGCTGGACACAATTTGATGCTGACTATACCCACTGCAAGTGGAAAATCATTAGTTGCTCACCTGACTATGATTCAACGACTAATATCGGACCTAAGAGGAAGTAGAGGTCTCTATATCGTACCACTGAAAGCATTGGCCTCAGAGAAAGTCGAAGAGTTACAAGAATTGGCGAGTTTAGTTGGACTTCGAGTCGGTATAGCAATCGGAGATAGGAGTGGAGAAAACAGCGGAATTGAAGATTCGGATATTCTAGTTTGCACGAGTGAAAAACTCGATTCGATTTTACGAACTCGTGAAGGTGTAATGGAAAAAATCGGTGTAGTTGTAGCTGATGAGTTTCATCTCTTACATGATATATCGAGAGGGCCCACATTAGAGGTTCTTCTTTCCAGAATCCGCCACTCCCAACCCGAAGCCCAACTCATTGCTCTCTCAGCGACGGTTGGAAATTCACAAGATATGGCGGATTGGTTAGATGCAAAACTAATCCAATCGAATTGGAGGCCTATACAACTTCATTCTGGAACATTAACTGGGCTTAATGTCAAGATCCACCGAATAGATGGACCCGATAATGTAGAATGGCCAGAACCTAGAATGATTGAAGGAAGGAATACAAAAAGGCTGCAAGCAGTCCTAGATGATTCATATTCAACTGGAGGACAGATGCTAGTTTTCGTAAACTCTAGAGCATCAGCCCAAAAAGAAGCTAGAGAGTTATCAAAACACATTAGAAAACAGATTTCTGATGGGTCGGGTAATTATGACACTGAACTAATTGAAGGATGGGATAAAATCGCTGATCGATTAACTCGTCGAGAGGATACTTCGGTTATGGTTAGGGCTCTTGCACAAGCCATTAGGGGAGGGGTGGCATTCCATCACGCTGGATTAACTCATAACCAGAGGAAAACGGTAGAAGAGGCATTTAGACAGGGTACTTTGCTAGCAATTGTGGCGACCCCAACCCTCGCACAGGGAGTAAACCTACCAGCGAGAAGAGTAATCATTCGAGATCATCGAAGGTGGAGTTCCATTGGTGGAGGTTCAATGCCTCTTCCTGTCATGGAAATACGGCAGATGTTAGGCAGAGCTGGAAGGCCTAAATTTGACGACTCGGGTGATGCTTGGATACTTGCAAAAGACGAAGATGATGAATTGAATATCGTAGAATTGTATATGTTGAGTGAACCGGAAGAAGTCACTTCAAAATTAGCCAATCCGTCTGCGGTTCGTGCTGAAGAGGATCCCTCACTATTGACTCATCTTCTCTCTGTAATGGCTACGGGGGGGTTACGAGATAGAGATTCAATCTCACGATTTTTCAAGAAAACCTTCCTTGCTACCCACATGAATGAACAAAGTTTGGAAGCACGTCTAGATGATGTCATAGGCTGGTTGGCTGAAAATGGAATGATTACTAGGGACGGTGAATCTGAAGAGGTTCTATCGAGAATAAAGGAAAGAGAGAATTCAATATCTGAAACAGAAGATTGGCAGGATGAGATGCCTGAATGGGCAAAGACGGGGGAAAGTGTACCAGGATTAGAGATCTCAAAATCAGAATTTGAATCAACAACCACACTTTCTCCGAGGAAGGGGCCAGCAATCTTTGGTTTCTCAAGGGCAAGTCAAAGAATTACTAGTGAGCCAAGTCTTCCTGACCCTGCTTCAATGACTTATTCTTCCACCCCTCTTGGTAATCGTGTGGCTAGACTGTATCTCAATCCGATTTCTGGCAGAATGATACACGATGGAATGCAAAGGGCTATGAGAATTATGATTGGAACCGATGATGTGCATCAATTATCTCCGATGAGTTTGCTTCACTTAGTTGCCTGCACTCCAGATTTCCTCGCACTTTGGCCGAGAAAGGAAGAAGCCGAGAGAATTCAGAATGCTATACATTCTCACCAACGTGAGTTCCTTACAGAAGCTGTTGATGCAGACATTGAACGTAGAATGAAGGGGGTTTTAGTGCTTGAAGATTGGATTAATGAATCGAAAATGGAGGACCTAGAAAATAATTGGAACGTTCAACCAGGCGATGTACGGAGCCGAGTTGATTTGGCAGAATGGCTACTATACGCCATGAGGGAAATTCTCAACGATGATGATGAGTTAAGGCAATTGGACCCCTCACAACATAAGGTGCTAGTCGATTTGGTAAGTGAATTACACAGAAGGATTAGTCATGGATGTAAATCAGATCTACTCGGCTTAGTTTCTATTAGGGGAATTGGGCGAATCAGGGCCAGAGAGATGGTTGATTTACTCGGAATTGAGAATGCCTCAGATGTGGCTGCTTTAACGGAAAAAGACCGAGACAAACTGGCAAGCCTAAGGGGTTGGAGTATTCGCTTGGTAGATAATTTGGTTGAGGCTGCGTCTAGATCAACTAGACGACAAAGATGAACTGAACAATTCATCAATCAGACCTCATCGGAAAGCATGGCTCAGGACCATAGAGTGCCTTGGTTCCCCGCTTGGGGAATACACTTTCCTGAGCCATTGGATGACCCTCAAAATGTAATTTCTATCTTTAACGAATGGCGGCCGAATGAACGTTGGCTATTACTTTCATATTCCGCTGCTGCTAGCGAGATTCATCTATGGACTGTATGGCACGCTCTAAGAAGAAGGGAATTACGAAATTCAATGGTTGGCAATAATGTTGACACTGAATTTCTTCGATTGATATCCGGCACTCACCAAATACGAATCGCCTTCGAGCGTGCTGGTCTAAAGCAAGGCGACGAAAATGCTTGGATTGTCTACCTCCCTGAATTTGGTACTGAATACCCGTTTAAGATAGACGGAGAAACCTTAGAAATTCCCAGAAATACATTCAATGATGCTACCGCCGATGCAAATCGTTTGATGCTTCACCTAAAATCAAGTTTGGTAACTGAAAGACCAATTCCAACCATCGAGGGACTACAAAGATTAGGAAATGATTCCAATTTTGCTGATTCTAATTTATTGGAACTTGAATCTGCGTTTTTGTTACACGCGGCAATGGCAGATATGAGCACTTGACCCCTTTGGGGTCAAACTGATAGACGGAAGCCTCTAGGGTTTAACCGAGATTATGTCGAGATTCCATGGATTCCGGACCTGTAATATCTGCAATGAAGGTTGCACACCAGGTAATTTTGTTGACCACGAAGGAAAGAGATTTTGCACAGCATGTTGGATTGAAAAGGAAAATCCAAAGCACGAAGGTATCGAAGAAATTAGAGCCGCAAACCGAGAGGCTGCGGCAAAGTGGAAGAGACAGAAATACAGTAGAGGAGACGGTCCTTTACCTACAGGACCAATGTCAGCTAGGAAAGATTGAGGGAGAAACATGAGCTTTGTTCCTGATGATCTGGACGGTTCATCATGGGAATCCATAGAACCCTACATGAATGATCTAAGAGATCGCAAACTTAGTTGCTCAAATTGTCTAGAGACTTTCATCACCGATAGGTCTAGTCTATCGGAAGTCATTTCGGAAGCTAGAGCGAGGCTTTACATCGATATGACTTGTCATACAGATAATGAGGAGATACAAAAGGCTTGGATGCAATTCGTAGAAAATGTTCAACCAAAATTATCTGAATACAGTGATATTCTCAATCGACGACTTGTTGAACACGAATCAGTAGATGAATTACCAGAGAGGTTCGACATTTTGGTCAAGGGTCTAAAGACTGATATCGAAATATTTCGAGAGGAGAACATACCACTTAGCACACAGTCTACAAAACTCGTAACCGAATACAATGAGATATGTGGAGCCCAAATGGTAGAATTTGATGGAGAGCAGAAGACGTTTGCTCAGATGGCGATTTACTTTGAGAATACAAATAGGTCAGTTCGAGAGGCTGCTTGGAAAGCTGTTTCTGAGAGACGATTTGAGGATAATGAAAGAATCTCAGAAATCTACGATGAATTAATCCAAATTCGCCATAAAATAGCAACAAATGCAGGTTTTGAAGGATTTCAAGAGTATATGTTTGCCTCTATGCATCGATTCGATTACACAATCGAAGATTGTTTAGAATTCCACGAATCTATCGAATCTGTATGCCAGCCATTACGCCACCGAGCAGATAGGGAACGTATGCGAGATTTAGGCCTTGGATCGTTAAGGCCATGGGATATGGGTGTCGATGTGAAAGGTCGCCCTCCACTTCAACCATTCAATGATGTCCAAGATATGGTGGATGGATGTTCACGTATCTTTCACAATATGTCCGCAGAATTAGGCAATTATTTCGATCAATTAGATGCTAATGACTGCCTCGATTTAGATAGTCGAAAGGGAAAAGCCCCCGGCGGATACCAGTATTATTTGCAAAAGAGCAGATTGCCATTTATCTTCATGAATGCAGCTGGAACACAGAGGAATATTGAGACGATGATTCATGAAGCCGGCCATGCTTTCCATTCTTTCTATTCGGGTCACTTAGATCTAATCCATGAAAGAGATTCTCCAATCGAATTCGCTGAAGTGGCTAGCATGGCGATGGAACTTCTAACCCATCCTCAATGGGAAGAATTCTATGATAGTAAAGATGCGGATCGAGCAAGGAGAAAGCACCTAGAAGATATTATTTCATTTATGCCATGGATGGCAACAATAGACGCATTCCAACATTGGGTTTACGCTAATCCAGATCATTCTAGAGAAGAGCGTGCTGAGAAGTGGTTGGAACTCGGAGAACGTTTCGGGCCAAAAGTAGACATGGCTGGATTTGAGGATATTCACAAAGTATCTTGGCAACGCCAGGGGCATTTATTCGGAGTTCCATTCTATTACGTCGAATACGGAATTGCACAACTTGGAGCTCTACAAATGTGGAAATACCACCGAAGAAACACTGAAGACGCTCTTGCCAGATACAAAGCCGGTCTTTCATTGGGTTACACTCGAGGCCTGACAGAATTGTTTCAAGCCAGCGGATTAGAATTATCCTTTTCAGAATCCTACGTCAGAGATCTCATTGGAGAAATCGATGAAGCATTGGCAGAATTACCTGCATGACTTCACACTCGGACCCCGAGGGCCTCTCAAGAATCAATCCCTGAGACCCTCGGCAGTCACGGTGAACACAGCCTCTCCCTCAGGTAGGTTGGGACTGTCTACTAGGCGGGCGATTCTTCGACCACCCTTCGACTTCCTGAGGTAGAGACGGAAAGTACTGGCGTGTCCAACAATGTGACCTCCTATGGCCTTTGTTGGATCACCCCACATTGCATCAGGTTTGGACATAACTTGGTTAGTTACCAAAACCAAAGCATTGTGAACATCTGACAGCTGCTTGAGTTCTTTCAGATGCCTGTTTAGTTTCTGCTGTCTTGTAGCGAGCATTCCACGTCCTACATATTCTGCGCGGAAGTGACTGGTTAATGAGTCAACAATGATTAATTTGACATCAATATTCTTCGAGAGCTTTTTGATCTCATCTACTAACAACATTTGATGTGCCGAATTATAGGCACGAGCGACGTGTATTCTATCAAGAACCACGCTTGGATCTAAACCTACAGCTTCTGCCATCTGAGCTATTCTTTCAGGCCTGAAAGTGTCTTCTGTATCTATGTAGAAAATCTCTCCATCAAAACCACCTTGCTCACCTGGTAGTATTGTGTTAACGGCTAATTGGTGGCCTATCTGTGTTTTTCCACTTCCAAATTCACCATACACCTCCACAATTGCTTGAGTTTCAAAACCGCCTCCTAGCAACTCATCTAAGGCTGCAGATCCAGATGTTAATTTCTGTACTTCTTTACGGCGTTCTAGTAATTTATTACCTGATACGAATCCGCCAATATTTGCCATTTTCTTGGCACCTTGAATAATCTTGGAAGATACCGCTTCACCTAATTCGGCTTGTTCGGCTAATTCATTTGGACTCATTACTGCAATAGCGAGTAATTCTTCAAAACCTGCCTCTCGCAATTTTTCTGCGGTAGCTGGTCCCACACCAGGCAAATCATCTATGGTTGCCTGTTCTTCATCTGCATCTATTACTACAGAGCCATCTTCTTCGTCTAACTTTTCACTTGCGGTCTTCTTGGCCATCTTTCTCACCTTTCCTTCACTATCCCTCAATGCTAGACAGTATATGAATAACAGAAAGACCCCTTTTGCAGAATTGAAAGTGTAATGTTAACACGATGAAGCCGCAGTGCCCTTATTTTTCACTTTCAGTTTTCATTTAGTTGTAACAATTACAAGCATTAATTTCAATTCAATTTTGGTAGCGAGTGGTGGATTTGAACCACCGGTCTCCGGGTTATGAGCCCGACGAGATAACCTGGCTACTCCAACTCGCTACCCCATCGCTGATGCCTCAGTTATTTGAAGCGAGCGGGGAGGCATAATTCCGATTCTGAGATGGGAACAGTATTGAGATGCCAGCATTCCGGCAACATCTGAACCAACCATGGAAGGCAATGTCCTGATTCAGAATGCCTCCTTAGTTTTGTCAGATCGTATTGTAGACGGAGACCTTCGAGTATCCAATGGTTCTATCCAAACAATAGCGACCGGAGGCGGCTTGGAAGCCTCAAATGGAGAATTGGTAATCGATGGCACTGGACTACATTTGCTACCAGGTGCAATTGACCCACACGTCCACTTCAGAGAACCGGGGAATACCGACAAAGAAGATTTGCAAAGTGGCAGTAGAGCAGCAGTCGCAGGTGGTGTGACTGCTTTTTTGGATATGCCAAACAATGTACCCAATGCAACAAATCGCGCAACTTTAGAGGCTAAAATTGCCCTTGCTGAATCAAAAACGGTAAATCACTTCGGTTTCTTTGCTGGTGCAACAAGAAATAATGTAAGTGATTTACAAGATATCGAAGGCATGGATGGAGTTTGTGGAATCAAGATATTCATGGGAAGTAGCACAGGGGATTTACTTGTTCATGAACAAAAAGACTTGGAAAATATTTTTGCAAATACTGGTGGTATAATCGCAACCCACGCAGAAGATGAGGAAAGACTTCAGCAACGTATCGCAGAATATGGCAATCAGACAGACATCAGATTACACGCGGAATGCCGAGATGTAGAATGTGCTTTCATCGCTACAAAGAGGGCTGCAGCTCTTGCTAAAGACCACGACCATCGACTGCACATAGTTCACCTAACCAGCGCAACTGAAGCCGACTGGTTAAACAAAAACAAAGGAGACCTCATCACCACTGAGGTTTGCGCTCAACACCTGACTTTTGACCAATATGATGTAGAATCTCTAGGGGTTAGAGCCCTTATGAATCCGCCAATTCGCTATACAGAAGACCGAGATACACTATGGAAGCGACTCAAAGATGGTACGATTGATTGTGTCGTCACAGATCATGCTCCTCATACTCTCGAATCAAAATCTGTGGGATATCCAAACGCTCCAGCTGGTATGCCGGGTGTTGAGACGTCTCTGCCATTGATGCTTACTCATGCGATGAATGGAAAGTGTAGCATCAATGATGTAGCAAAATGGATGTGTGCCGGCCCCGCTAGAGTTTACGGTATGAAAAACAAAGGCTCTCTTATCGAAGGCTATGACGGCGATTTGACTTTGGTGGACTTAGAAAATCGCCGAACAATTACCGATGCCGATACATGGACCAAAGTCGGTTGGACACCATACGATGGAATGGAATTGACAGGTTGGCCAATGTACACCATCGTTGATGGAAATATTGTCCACAAGCGCGAGGCTGGTGGCCCCCTTAGGGGCACACCTATTGCCAAGCCTGGAAGTACTGGTAGAGTTCTGAAATTCAACTAATTGGATTCAGGCTCTACCGCTCCATCATCAGAGCCTTCTGATTCCGATTCTTCTACATCATCTTCTTCATAGTAATACCAATCAGGCAATACATGACCCGGAATATCCAATTCTTGGATTGGAGTTAGGTCAGAAGTGCTGTGAATAGTTACTCCAAGAGCTGAGAACGCGTAGACATAATCGCCCATGAAAATCGACCTGCGGATGTTGGTAGAGTAAGAAAACCACCAATGTACATCAGAATCATCGTTGTTGTAGAATGGAGAGTGATCTACTTCTCCATGTTCTGAGAGGCTCAAGTTCTCTGCATCTACGTTGACCAACTTCAGCATAGAGACATACTCGTAGCCATATCCTCCATCTACATCGTAGGTATATCGGTAAGTGGAAAGAGGAACTGCCAGTAAGTTCTCTGGAGCCCAGTAGGTGAATGCCTTGTGCTCATATGTAGCCTCTGACCATGACCATGACCATCCACATGTTCGAACATCATCGCAGTTCTCGTCTGTGTAAGCAGGAGAAAGAGGTAGCGAATCTGCTAGAGTTGGGTTAGTTGGGTCACTAACATCGAATAGTGATATCTGAGTCATAGACCAGTCCAATCCTAGTCCATCTTCACCTGGTCCAATACCAATTGTAAGCAGAGTGTTTTCATCCACAGGATGAATGTAAGTTGAGACCCCAGGAACTTCCAATTCTCCAAGAATGGTCGGATTGGTTGGGTCTGAAAGATCGATTACCCATAGTGGGTCAATGGTCTCGAAGGTTACGAGGTATCCTCTATCGCCGATGAAGCGGGCACTCCAAATTGTCTCGCCTGGAGCGATGCCATCGACCTTACCTACCTCATCGAGTCCGACCTGGCCATCGTGCTGAAGAACGGTCACTCCGTTGGTTGGACCATTGAAGACTGGTTCTCCGGTTTCAGGATCTACCTCTTCAGTGAGCCACCATCGACCCCAAATGTCCGATGTAGTTGCAATTCTGATTGAACCATCATATTCAGACATAGAGAATTGATCTTGGACGGTTCCATCTACCCGGCCTGAGCCTAGGTAGCTGGTTGTTGTCGAATCTGAGATATCGAAGGCGTGGATATTTGTTGCATCATCAAAATCAGTGTTTTGCCAGAACCACCACCAATCGTTAGCTGGTTCTGCGAGGATTAGCATGTCTTGCGAGGCATACACGTGTACCCAAGACGAAGCTATGTGGTCTACTTCCATCTCAACATCCGAGTCCAATAATTGGAAAGTGATGATTGAAGTGAATCCCTTGGAGACACTATCGGTACTTGCTGCGAATTCTGAGCAATCCTCGGATGTTATTGGAAGGGAAGCAATGCCAGAGTCTGTCATTTCATACATCTGAGGAGCGAAGTCTGCTAGCGTTAGTCCGTTGATAACATCTTGATTATGCTGGATTGTCTCTTGCAGGTGGAATTGCCATGCAGCGATTCTATCTTCTTCATTTTCAATTTCCCAATATTCGCTAGGTAGGTCTACCCAGTATCGTAGTCCATCGAAGTTAGCATAGTTGTGAGTGACCGAGCGGACTGTACCATCGACCATTCGTGCGGTGTGGTAGTAACCCTCAATGTACAACTCACGGTCTACTTCAGGGGCCGTTCTGTCGGAAATATCGACAATTGTGTACTTCACTAGGTTCTGAGTGCGGTAGTATGTGTATGTCTCCTTTCCTTCACCCCATTGTACCTCCTCTATCAGAAGGTCGCGAAGAGGATGGTCTTCTGGAAGATTCCAGGCATAAATCATCGAAGCGATGACGAGTTTGTCGCCATCAATCATCATTTGCAGAGGGCTGCCCTCAATTTCCATCTCTGAGGAAAGGCCTATTTGACCAAATTCTGGTACGTCCATAATGACTAGACTTTGCCCGTTCAGCATGTATATGTGGTATCCATCTGTCTTGAGGAAGTCCGCCTCATCAACACCAGCTTCCTGATTATTTGTCCCTGAGAATTCTCCTTCTCGGGATTCGGGGGCGGAATTTGATCCACCATCGTCTGCCGCTGACTCTGCTACTGCAACGTCGTCAGCAAACCCTACTCCACCTCCCCTCATCCAAGGCCCACCTATCCAGTGGTAGTAGGATTCCTGATCTAATCGAACTAACATTTCATCGAAAAGAGAATTCTTGAGGTCCAGCAATAAGGCATCACATTCGTCATATGTCTGCAAAGTTGGTTGGGTTCGAGTTCTCTCTGGAAGATCTAATTGTGGATAATCTTCTACGATAATTTCGATCGTTCTATCTAGTTCATCTTCTATGTCATCAACTGCACCGAGGCATCCAGATGTCAGCAT
>CALEIW010000032.1 GCA_937876055.1 uncultured euryarchaeote | reverse complement strand
AAATGCAGTGCTTCATCGATAACCTAGTCGGAATGATGCCTGATGATGAAAACACTCCGAGTCTGGATGAGTTCTTCAATCACTTTGATACCGATGGTGACGGTCATCTTACAGTAACTGAATTCATAGATGTCAACGATGTTCCCGATGACGAGCAGGACGATGTTCACTCCATGTTTGACATGTATGACAATGATGAAAGCGGCGGTCTGGATTATTATGAATTCGAGCCTCTTTACGATATGATGGTAGACAGTGATGATGGCGAAGATGGTGATGATGATGGTGATGGTATGGAGCGAAATGACGCTACCGGATTTGTCGCAGAGAATCAGACACTTAATGCTCCAATCACCGACTTTGAAGTTCACTTCCTCAGCGACTGTGAGGAGGAGTACGATGAGGAAGAGGATCAAATGATTCAGCCAGATCTAAGCGCCTGCACAAACGAATTCAGTATTCCACTAACCGGTGGGGAAGTGGAAGGTGTTACGATTACTTACACTGACCACGATGGGGATGGGCTAGTCTCTCCTGGGGATGAGGTGTCTGTTGAATGGGGCGAATATGATGGCGAGGAGATTGACAAGATGGAGATTTACGATACTTGGGCGTCCCAGTATTCATCAGAATCAGCAGCTATGCCTCCAGCACTACCTGGTTTTGGTGCACTACTTGGAGCACTTTGTCTCCTAGGTGCAACTATAGCTAGTCGAAGAGACTGAATTCATAATTAGCCACTTATGACGAGTTCCGTAGGAACTCGGGTTTCAAGACCGGCGGGTTGATGACCCGTGCCTTGTCTTTTCGCATCGTGACTGAGGCGGGGCTAGCCGAGGAGACTGAGAAGGATAGTCTCGACAGAGAGCTAGACTTGATTCGTGCTCGGCGTGAAGGTGACAAGAGATTCTTTCGTGGAGCCTTCGAAGACTACACTCTGCTAACTGGATTAATTATCGGGGCTGTGTTCTTTGGCGGAGTCTTCGTAATGTCCTCAGGTTGGGTCGCATCCGACTCAATTGTAGTTGACAAGACACTTTCAACAACACCTCTTGATCCTGGCGGCGAATGTGTTGACAAGAGAGGGGAAGTTTGGTTCAACGTCTTCTACGATGTTGATGGTCACGTAATCAAGGTGATATCTCATAATGTCGACCCCGAAATTCAAACAGTTATCGGGATTGTAATTGTGATTTCGGAATCCGAATCGATTACTTTCTTGCAAGGTGGTGTTGGCGACCAAGAACTGGAATATGACCCCGATGAATTAGCTAAAGGTCATTACAATGCATCTGCCTCAATTTGGCAAGTTACAACGGACTCCAACCTAGGTGAAATGACGCAGGAAGATTTGCAGTCATTGGTCGATTCTTCTGGGGTGATTTTGCTTAGCAAAGAATTCGAAATAGAAAATTCCGCTCATGTTGAAATTATCGATGAAGACCCTCGGTCCTGCTGGACGATTCAAGGATTGGGTAATTGGGGCTGGATAATGATGGGTGCTGAATGGGTAGGCGGTCGTGAGGCTGCTATGCTAACAGGAGGAAGTGCCGGTATCCCTGCATGGTGGATGGCAATGGTCTCACTCGGAATGTCGTTGTTTTTCCTTTGTGTGCAATATCCATTGATGCACAAGATGTATCATCGCGATACGGATGATATATTGAATGATGAACAACTTAGTAGGTTGATTATTAGGACCTTACGACAGTCTACAGAAAAGCTGCATATTGACATCGATTTGGACAGATTAAAGATGCAATTGAGAACTATTTCGATAGACGTTCTCGTACCCTATACTACTCGCTCAACTACAATCGAGCAGCCCTCTGATATCCGTGCTGAATTAACCAAAGGCTTGCTTGAAGAGTTCGCAGTCTTTGGAGAAATGAAACCACTTCAGATGAAAATTGTATGTGTAGATGAAGGAATACATGAATCTCATGAGGGAAATAGACGTTCATTGACCTTAGGGGAAATACCTGTATTAATGGAAGATTATTCAGAATTTTTCGTCAATATGAGTGCATATGGCTGGTTAGAGGTGGCTGCGAACAACAGCCTAAATCGCTGGTTTAAGAAACATGATTTGGTAGATTATGGAACTGCGGTATTGGCTGATGAAGACGCAGTATTTGTCAGGGTGATTTACAAACCGGTCACACGATTTACCTATTTCTTATTCAAGCCAACATATCAGGATATGCAAGAGGATCTACATGCTCACTTAAGCAATGATTTGCAGAAGTATCTTGACGACAGAGTGCTAGTAGTCAGCGCTCGTAATGAGAAGGCTACTCTGTCTGATAGGGCTATGGCAGGAAGGTATGAAGATCCAAGTTTAGGAGCCTACGGTATCGCTAGAAAAGGCGCATTATTGGACCCAGTAATTAGCGGAATTAAACTAGAATCCAATGATGAGGAAGACGAATTGGTCGGTCAAGCATTAGTAGCAAAACAGGGAGGAATTACCGGAGCGCTTCTACAAAATCCATTCATGGGAGATATTCTCTCTGGTGTAGAATATATCGCCAATAAGAATCAACAAAGAATTGAGAAATATGGCTTCTGGTTCCTAATTGTCTTCGTTTGGATACCATTCATGGCTAGCGGAGTTCTAGTTGGTGCTATGCTAGGACTTGTTGCCCGAATGCGCTTCCAAAGGGTACTAACTGCTTGTTTGATGGGAGGGACTGCAGCATCTCTCACCTGGGCATATACCGCTAAGGGTATTATTGAATTCATGGAAAGATACCACGCAGAAGCATTCATTCCATTTGTGATATTACTCGCTATTGGATTTACACTATTGCACCTAGGCAGAAATAAAAAGAAGCGTAGAGAGGAATTATTCAGAGAGTCTATGGCTTTCTTCGCAGGTTCATCAGATTCGATGTAAGAAATCCATTTAATGCGATAAATTAGGTGATTGAATTGGCAAATAATTTGGTAGAGATAGAAGGAATGAAGCGATATTATGAGATGGTATCTGGTACTGTAAAGGCGCTTGATGGAGTCAATATCGAAGTCAAAGAAGGAGAACGAATTATCCTTCTAGGACCATCGGGTTCTGGAAAAACTACCTTACTAAATTGTATAGCTGCATTAGACAGCCCGACTTCTGGCTCGTACAGATTTGCCGGCGAAGATGTACCGAGAACTCCCGATATACTACCGAGATGGTGGAATCCAATACCTCCTGTAAGTGGCTTTGGTAGATTCAGCAGACTCGCTGAGATATTCCGTAATTTGAACAACATTCCTTTGCGCCTACTTTTCTATCCTTTGCATTATTTCACTTACTCTAGACCTCTGGCTAAGGCTAGTGAAGAAGCCACCTCTTTCCGAAGAGAAAACATTGGTTACGTATTCCAATTCTTCAATTTATTACAAGATTTAACTGTGCTAGAAAATATTCTGTTGATTCAAGAATTGGCGGGAGGTAGAGATGAAAAGCGTGCACGAGAATTACTGGCTCTGGTTGGTTTAGAAGACGAGGTTGATCGTTTCCCTACAGAGATTAGTGGAGGGCAGCAACAACGTGTTGCTATTGCTAGAAGTTTAGCAAAGAGACCGAAGTTATTGCTGGGTGATGAATTAACTGGTAACCTAGACACAAAGACCTCTTCGATGGTCATGGAAGTTCTTGTCAAAGCCTGTGAAGCAGAAAATATCACTACTGTTTTTGTTACTCATGATGAGTCGCTTACTCGGTATGCAACCAGGGTTATACGTCTAGATAGTGGTCTGGTCATTTCTGACGAAATTGTTTGAGGTGATAATATGAAAGCACTGTTGACAAAGAGGCTTTTTCGAAGCCTTTGGCGTACTAAGTTACGATTGGTTGCAGTTGTACTTATCATAATGGTCGGAGTGATGTCGGGTATAGCATTCGGCCATTACGCACACATGACAACAAACATGTATTCCGAAATCTATGAAGATTCTGATGAGGGGGTGAATTTAGCCGACATCTGGGTTGAAAATCCAAGGGCTGTTTGGGATTTAGAAGAATCTGAAAATCTATGTGAACAAATTTCGCTACAATGGGTAAATTCAGAATTACCTATGGTAGAATGTGAACCTCGTTTAGTTCTCGAGGGCTTATTGATAGCCGCCGAAGATGATGGCTCAGAGCGGCTTGTTCCAGGAGTTTGGCACGGAATCGATGAGGGCTATATCGATCGAGTTTGGATGCCTGATGATTCATGTTGCGAGGGTCGTCTAGCAGAGTCAGATGATGAAATTGTACTCGATGCACATGTGGTTGAGGGTTTAGGTTTCGAGTTGGGCGATAATGTTACAATCGGTGCAGGTCAAGGGACTTTGAATTTCACAATCGTAGGATTTGGGTATCACCCAATGCATCTTTATTTCGCAGCACCAGGGTCAATAGTTCCCGCTGAATCTGGTACTTTTGCAACAGGATACCTAACTTCATCAGGATTAGAAGCATTAGCAAACGTATCTGCAGGAACTGCAAATATGCTGTTGATTGATGTTTTTGGCACTCCGGAATATGATTTAGAATCTACAGATGAGAAAGAAGGCGAAGAACTCTCTGCAATTATTGATTCGATGACAATTACAGTTACTGATATCGACCAATCTGCAATAATCTACGATCGTTCGGGCGTAGAATCGGTAGAATTCCTCAGGGCAGATGCGGAAGGTGCGATGAAAACATATCCAGTAATCACAGCAATGTTGGTACTTGTTGCTGGAATTACAATATTTTTGAGTCTACAAAGATTAATTCAATCTCAAGCAAGAGAAATTGCTATTCTAAGAACGTTAGGAATCCCTCGTTCAGCAATAATGCCTTCTTACGTTTTAGCGCCTATGGGAATAGGTATGTTCGGAACAATTCTTGGAATAATTGGTGGAATTTTCTTGGGCTCTCCGGCTATGGAACTAGTCTACACAACCGTGATGGGTATCCCTGTCATAACTGATGATTTTTCATTTATGCAAGTCTTAGAAATTTCGATAATTACTATGCTTCTCGTAATGTTCTCAGGAATTAGACCTGCCTGGCAAGCTGCTAATTTAGACCCCTTGAAAGTCCTTCGAGGTCAAGCCGAAGTCAAGTTATCATCGAAAACAATTCAGCAATTTACCTCTAAACTTCCAACCACAATTGGCCTCACAATTAGGTCAAGTACTCGGAAACCAATTCGTTTAGCTTTCACTTTCTTTGCAGTTGGATTATCGATGCTAATTCTCGGCTCAATGCTATTTATGATGGATTCAATGGAGAATCTTTTCATCGGCAATGCTGATGAGAGTTCCAACTGGGATCAACAGGCCATAGTATATCCTGGAATGGAAGTGGAAATTGTTGAATGGGCTGAAGAAAACTCAATCGATTACGAATTATTGCTTACCCTAACTGCAAACCCTGATGGCGATTCTCGCCAATTAACAGCAATGGGTTTGGATGTATTTTCTACTTCGGGAAACCAAGCTATGCAGACATTGAGTTTGATAGAAGGAGATTTACCGAACCTGGGTAGTGAACCTCCAGAGGTATTAGTTGACGAAGGAATACAACATTTCCTTGGATGGGAAGTTGGAGAAGTGCAGGCAATCAGATTTGGTTCACAACTTGTTGAGTTCAAGATAACTGGAATAACGGAAGGAGAGATCGCTAGAACAGTTTACTTCCATCGCGCAGATTTGGCTTCCGAAGTCGACCTAGAGGCAACCTCCGTATTCTTGTCTTATCCAGAGGAGTTTAACAGAACAAATGAGTTAGGAGATATGTCAATTGGAATTATCGATAAACAACAAACCATTGATGCGATGGAATCACTTATGGAACAGCAACAAGGTTTCTTCATTGCGATTCAATTTTTAGGAATTGTAGTCGCAATAGTGGTTTTGTTTAACACTCTAATTATCAACTTAGCAGAGCGAGATTTGGAATTAGCAACACTCAGAGTTCTAGGCGCACCGATAAGTAGAATTGGTTCGATGATGCTTGGTGAACACTTCGCTATTGGCTTGATAGGCGGAGTTTTGGGGGCTATATTTTCAATTCTTGGAACTCAATGGATGATTAGCAGTTTAGTTCAATGGTCGTTTTATTTCAAAGTCGATGCTGATCCTTTAATTTCTTCATACCTAGTTGGAATTGTATTATTTATCTCGGTCGCATTAACTCCTGTAGGTATGTGGAGAGTACACAGAATGGACCTTGTTGAAAAGGTCAAAGAATTTTCAAATTGATACCGGTGATTTGATGCGAGTAGTGACTTGGAATGTTAATGGGATTCGTGCGGCGATTCGAAAAGGCATGGATGATTGGATGGCTAAAATCGATGCAGATGTTTGGCTTCTGCAAGAGGTAAGGGCATTACCTGAACAATTGCCTAAGGATTGGGAATTACCTTCTGGGCATGAAGTCGTTTGGCATCCTGCAGAAAAAAAGGGCTACTCGGGTGTCGCCTCCTTTTCTCGTGTTGGGATGGAAGAAATAACAAGAGGAATCGATACTGAGTTAGATCCTGATGATTTGGAAGGAAGAGTCCTAACGACGAAATCTGGAGGGTTGACTTGCATCAATATCTACCTGCCAAATGGTGGCTCAGGCCCAGCAAGGCAGGCCTACAAAGACCAGTGGCTGGAAGATCTATTGATTTGGGCCAAACAGTATCTGAATTCTTCCGAGCCGGTTGTTTTGGTCGGAGATTTGAATATCGCGCATACTGAAAATGACATTTGGAATCCAAGTGGAAATCGTATGACATCAGGATTCCTTGACCATGAGAGAGAATGGTTCAGCCGCTTCCTTGATAGCGGCTGGCATGATTTGCATAGAATTCACTTCGGAGACAGAAAAGGACCCTACACTTGGTGGTCGAATAGAGGTCAAGCAAGGGCTCTAGACAGGGGTTGGCGCATCGATTATGTTCTGGCTAACGATGCAGCCTTTTCAGCCTTTGAATCGGCAGAGGTAAATCGTCAAGCTGGTTTGGATTGTTCTGATCATGCACCTCTAATTATTGACTTTAATTTCTAAAAT
>CALEIW010000031.1 GCA_937876055.1 uncultured euryarchaeote | reverse complement strand
CTATCGACTAGGTAGAAACTGTGGAAAGGTCAAACCAAACCGTGGTAAATCACTGTGATATTATTAATTTATATCTACAGAATTCTTCTTCATCTTCAGATTCCACTCGACTAACTAAGACACCACTTTCAGGAGTATATCTCTCTGTCAGTGCCCCTTCGATAATCCCATCATCGAGTGACCAGAGCGGCAGGCTTTCAGAATCTGATGAACTGTTTGAAAGCTCTACTTTGATGTGAAAATCTGGATCCAAATCGTAGCTTAGTTTCCCAAGTCCTGCATATTCCCACCAGTCCATCATCTCATTCAGAAATTCGATATTTCCGTCAATATCCTTCAAGCTAAAAGCTAATTCTTGACCTATGCGATTTCCGACCTGTCGAAGCAGCGAAGTCAGGTCAATTCCGAACGCACTTAGGCTCTGAACTCCTCCGCTTTCTAGCTCCCTTCGTGCCTCACTAACTTCTAATCCAGAGGCCATGAAGGCATCAGGATTGAATGGTGTGTCGGTTTCTGGAAGATTATCTTTAATTTCTAATACTTCACGAATTCTCTCAAGGAATGACATACTGTCGAGAGTTAATTTGAGAGGGTCGACAATTTTCTTTTCGGTAAATCTCTTTGACGCGGTCTCGAAAGGAATTGCCTCTTCCCAAATTGCATCGATTAAATTCAATTGAGACTCAGCGAAGGTTTCTGACTCTACAAATAATGCAGCATCTTCTTTTCCTCTTCCAACCGGATTTTCTTCCATATTCAGATATTGTATGACTTCTGATGAATCTACCACCGCACCTTGCGCATCTAGGTCATCTGAGTGTTTTATCTCAATAAGGTCATTCAATTCCCCGTAGAATCTCGTTGTTCGCCTATCCAATTGGGCCAGAACACGGATTACAATACCTCTTTCAGCAGCAGAGTTAACTTCTGCAAGTGCGGGGTTTCTGCACAGTTGTAATATGCCAAATTTACCCAGAACTAATGTGAGGCTTTCCTCTGCATCTTCGGCCATTTTTTCTACTCTCTTCAGGATGTGGACTCTTTCTTTGAGCACTGCGAATTTTGGTTCATCGGATACTCTTTCCTGTTCAAAAGAAGAAGTCTCTTTTCCCGCAATCAAATTTCCATAACTTTCTTCCATTCGGCTAAGTTGTTCCTTATTGATTTCAATTAAATGAGATACTACCTCGTTTATCGAAGGGCTAGAAAATCTCATTGGTCGATCTGCGGTTGACGTGACAATTCCAGTTCTTTGTAACCTCTCCAAGGAATTGTATGCGTCCAGTCTAGTTGTGCCTATTTTTTTGGCAATTTCACTCGCCTTCATGTTCGGTGTACTGGACAATACCATCACAGTATTCACCTCTCTCTCTGAGAGGCCAGCATCCATCAGTAGTCGTTCCCAAGTCATTAAATCAACTCGTTACGCTACTTAGAGAGCGAAGAATCTTAGCAACATGTTGACGAGGTCTAAATAGCCAATCGTAAACAAAGTGAATTTTGTTATCTGGGCCAATAACGAAGGATGACTTAGAAGGGAATCTTCCAAGATGGACTGGGACTCCGTAGCTATCAGCAATCTTTCTTTCTGGGTCTGAAAGCAGGACGAAAGGAAGCCCTAATTCTTCTTTGAATTCCTTGTGTTCGTCAACGGTGTTTTGACTAATTCCGATAATTTCTGCTGGGGGTTCAAGGGACTTGAAAATGTTGTACTGCTCCTTGAATGATAGACAACCTCTTTTGCATGTTGGAGAACCATCTTCGGCGTAAAAGAATAGTACTTTCCAGCGACCGTCTAAGTCGCCGAGATTGAACTCTTCACCTTCGCTGGTCAACGCGGAGAAGTCTGGTGCGGTTGTACCCACTAGTGACTGCATGTTTTGTTCCCCCCTCAAGTTTCTTTTAACCTAATCTAAGTCTAGAAGGTGGCCCATTCTAGCGCCTTTAGTGGCAAGGTATTGGCTGTTAAAGTTAGATATTCCAGTTACATGCTCAAGCCGTTGTTTGACGTCAATTCCATTCTCAATTAGTCCATTTATCTTCAAGGGATTGTTTGTCATCAACCGAATAGAGCCGACTCCTAAATCCTTCAACATCTCGGCGGCGACATCGTAAGTTCGACCGTCCGCTGGCAAGCCTAGGAGAAGGTTTGCATCCAAGGTATCATGTCCCTGATCTTGCAATGCGTAAGCCTGTATTTTCGAGTAGAGGCCAATGCCCCTGCCTTCCTGGCGGAGGTATACAATTGCTCCACATCCTTCTTCCTGAATCCTGCGCATAGCGGACTCTAGCTGAGGTCCACAATCACATTTTAGGGAACCGAACGCGTCTCCAGTAAGACATTCGGAATGAATCCTAACGAGCGGTGTGTTTTCGGGATTAGAAATATCTCCCGTGTACAATGTTGTGTGTTCTTTTCCATCTGGGCCGACAAACACCCTAATTCGAAAATTCCCATGTTGAGTCGGCAGGAATGAATCGGAGTCAACTTGCAGAGGTCTAATATCGTCTATTTGTATCGTCATTCAATTGCCGCCTTACTGCATTACCTTATCAAAGACTGTTTTGATTGAGCCGATTTTGAAAACACTCAGTTATATATCGCACGCAACTCAAATTTTAGCATGACCGACAGAGGAATTTCTCCAGACGAAACCTTTTCGTCGGCTCTGTCAGTCTCCATATCGGCCAATGCTCCAAATTCTACAGGCCGAATAACCCGTCTCAACACCCATGAGGTTAACCAAAAAGGTGAATTTGTCCTTTACTGGATGACATCCTCCAGAAGGTATCATCACAATTCTGCACTTGAACACTCGATCACTCTCGCCACGGAATTAGAAAAGCCGTTGTTAGTTGTTGAACCAGTTTCCATTCGACATACTTGGTCCAATGATAGGATTCTAACTTTTTTTGCCCAGGGTATTATCGATAACAATGCCATTTTTGCATCTAATCGAGTAACTTACGTTCCATGGGTAGAAACTCATAAACAATCCGGAAATAGACTATTGAAAAGACTATCAAAAAAATCGTGTGCTGTAGTTATCGACGATTTTCCAACTTACTTGCCAAGAGATGTCATGCGCCAGGCATCGAAGTTTTGCAGAGTGCGATTGGACGCAGTAGATTCCAATGGGATATTACCTATCGGTTGGGCAGATCGTGCCTTTCCATCTGCATATTCCTTTAGAAAACACATGCAACGAAACCTAATGAATGCTCTAGCCACACTTCCGGCATTTGACCCTATGGAAAATATCCAAACTGATTTACGTCTTTCAAATTCATACCTTGAGGATTTATTTTCCAAAGCGGGTAGCCCAATTACTCCATACGAATGGTTGTGGAGGTTAGCGCAAGGAGGAGATATCGGCAAGGAAGCTTGCGCTCCATTAGATATCGATCACGATGTGCCTCCTGTCGACTCGAAACGTGGTGGTAGATTCGAAGCAATTGCAAGACTCGAAAGGTTCCTCAAAAAAGGATTAGACAGATACGATACAGGTAGAAATAACCCCGATGATTCTGCAAGCAGTGGGCTATCGCCTTGGCTTCATTTTGGCCACATATCTTCTGTCGAGGTTGTCAAGGCAGTTTTGGAGCGTTCTGGATGGGACCCAAGTAAAATCTCAATCGAGGATACTGGAAGAGGAACAAGAAGTGGTTGGTGGGGTGTCCCAGAAGCTCACGAAGCCTTCCTAGACCAAATAATCACTTGGCGTGAACTTGGATTTAATTTCGCCCACATTAGAGAAGACCACGACTCAATCGAATCAATTCCAGAGTGGGCAAAGACCTCTCTAGATTTGCATTCTTCCGATCCTCGAGATGAATATACATTCGAACAAATTGAAAATGCAGAAACCGGTGATGAAATTTGGAACGCCGCCCAAAGACAATTGGTACGCAGTGGTCATATCGATAATTATCTCAGAATGCTCTGGGGTAAGAGAATTCTAGAGTGGGCTCCAGATCCCCAAACAGCCGCTGAATGGATGATTAACATCAATGATAGATGGGCTCTAGATGGTAGAGATCCAAATTCTTACACAGGAATTTTCTGGGTGTTGGGAAGGCATGATCGAGCATGGGGCCCAGAGAGGCCAATTTTTGGTAAAGTACGGTACATGTCTTCACAAAATACAAGGAAAAAGTTGCACCTAGAGAGATATCTTGCTCGATGGGCAGAAGACGCTCCAATTCCAAAGTGAGGGGGGATTAGGTGTACACATACGAGCATAATACAGTTGTCGAATCGAATATTGAAACTACATTCGATTGGTTTGAGCACGAAGGCTCTTTTCGCAGACTAATGCCTCCGTGGGAAGTCGCCGAAGAAGTCAGAGCAGATGAAACCCTAGAAGTAGGATCACAGAGAATTTTCCGTTTCCCAATGGGTCCAATTAAGATGACTTGGGTTGCTGAACACACTGCATACGATCCACCAAATCACTTTGCCGACAAAATGGTCAAGGGGCCATTTTGGCGTTGGCATCATGACCACAATCTGAGCGAAGAAAATGGGGTAACGACCGTGACTGATGAAGTAAGCTACCAAGTTCCATTTGGTCCACTCGGTAATCTGGCTGACAGAATATTAGGAGGGGCGTTGGTTAGAAGTCGAATCACTCGAATGTTCAAGGCCAGAGAACTCCGTCTTCAACGTGATTTACAGCAACATGGTAAATTCGCAAATCAAGCAAGAAAGAGAGTCCTTATTGCCGGTTCTTCTGGATGTATAGGAACTCAACTTGTCGCATTCCTAGACACTGGTGGTCACGAGGTTTGGAGATTAGTACGCCGACCTGCAAAAGTTGGAGCACAGGAACTAGAATGGTATCCCGACAAGGGAGAACTCGATGCAAGTATTCTTGAGGGATTTGATGTAATAATTCATCTCGGTGGCGTTGGAATAGGCGATAAGCGATGGAATAAGCGCAGAAAACAAATGATTAGAGATAGTCGTGTAAATAGCACTAAATTACTCGCAGATGCAATTTCTACCCTAGAAAATAAACCAGAATGTATGATGTTAGCCAGCGCTGTTGGCTGGTATGGCGACAGAGGAGATGAGCAGTTAACAGAAGATAGCACACCAGGAGAAGGCTTCCTGCCAAATATTTGTAGAGAATGGGAAGATGCTGCATCCACTGTCGAAGAATCAGGAGTAAGAACGGTATTTCTTCGAACGGGGATAGTCCTAACCGCGACAGCAGGAGCTCTTGGAAAGATGCTTTTTCCCTTCAAGATGGGAGCTGGCGGTCCTATTGGAAACGGAAAGCAATGGATGTCTTGGATTTCACTTGATGATGAGATATATGCGATCAATCATCTAATGATGAATAATGATTCCAAAGGAGTTTACAACTTGTCTGCTCCAAATCCAATTGAGCAGAAAAAATTCGCAAAGACTCTCGGTAGAGTATTGAGAAGACCTGCCTTTGCTCCGTTACCTCGATTCGTGGTCAAGATTCTCTTTGGTGAAATGGGCGAGAAATTAACTCTTGAAAGTCAAAGGGTGTTGCCTACTAGACTAGCATCAGAGGGCTATCAATTCATTCATGAAGATCTCGAAATGGGTCTCAGAGATACTCTGGGACTTTGGAGATAAATTCAGATTGGAGTCCTAAACCCAAGCGCTCTGACTACGCACCAACCAGTGCGACCTTCGAAAATAGCAAATGCTCCTCCAATGAATGCTCCAGCAGGTACAATCCAAGCTAAGTCTGGGGCGCTGATTAGCAAACATGCCGC
>CALEIW010000030.1 GCA_937876055.1 uncultured euryarchaeote | reverse complement strand
TAGAGTCTGCCGTCAAAGTACGCGTAAGAACTAGGATAATCCATGAAATGAAGATTATTGAAGACGATTCAGAAGCTAATTTAGTAGCCATGTCCATTACCTGTAACGCAGGGACTTACATCAGGACTTTAGCCCGAGACATAGGACTTCTTCTGGATACAAACTGTGAACTTGTTGAATTGCATAGAGACAAAACAGGCTCGTTCTCTCAATCAAATGCCTGTACTATGCAACAGTTAACCGATGCGGTGTTTCTTTGGAAAGAACATGAGGACGATAAAGCTCTACGTAAACTCATTGCGCCGGTAGAATCGATTCTCGGGGATTTTCCTCGAATTATAGTAAAGGATGGAGCTGCTGCTGCAATTGCACATGGCGCAGCTCTAGCAAGACCAGGAGTGGTAAGTATCGATGAAGGAATAGAAAGAGGTGACCTAGTAGTCATTGAGACACTTAAGGGTGAGGCGGTAGCAATTGCAGAAACCAACTCAGGAGTTGCCAAAATTGAATCTATGGAACACGGCGAAGTTGCTAGACCCAAGGTTGTTCTAATGCAAGCGGGAATTTATCCTCAAACATGGCAGAAAGGCTGAGATCAATGCATCTCATGCTCTTCGTAGATCCACTCTTCAGTCTCTATTCTGACCTTTAGTTTCATCATCGTAAACACACACCACCGGCTCGCTAGACGAGCGCGGTAGGCTGAATTGGCCGTCCATCATGGTATAACTATTCCCTGATTTACAACGATTATCAGCCGTACGGAGGTCTTCAGACTAGGGTTTCCGAATGTTGAGATATTTTTTGGATAACCTATCGCTTCCGATATGGCTTTCTAATCCGCCCAGGTCCAAATTGTAATGCGGCTATTGAAATCGCAATTAACCCAATTGATAAGATAACAATTGCAGGGCCTCTGTCCGTGGAATCTTTACCAGTTCCTGTATCTTGGCCTTGAGAATTAACTAATATCTGGAATTCATTGTTAATTTCGTTCGATTCTTCTATTGAGGCTGTACCATCTACTAATCCTATGATGACAATGTCTCCAGAAGTAATGATCTGTGTATCACATGTAGCAATAGACAAGCCTCCTGGTGCGACGCTATCGACTATAGTTGAGCCTACTAACATTCCATCAACCCAACATCTAACATCGACTGTATTGGCAACACCTCTGCCTTCGTTTCGAACGTATATCTTGAGTTGAACTACATCACCTTCTTCAACAGAGTCAACGATAACATTCCCCTTCCAAATTTCCAAATTTTCTATCGTTAAATCCGGCTGAGCCGTTACAATCACTTCCAAATCTTGTACTTCAGAGTATGTCCCATCACTAACCGTGATTTCGACAATGTGGGTTCCTGGTTCAACAGGTGTCAAAATCAAATCTCCAGAAGAATCTACATTAGCCCAAGACCTTGATGTAGAAATTGATAATTCAGAGGAGTCAGGGTCGTTGATTTCAATATCAATTACTTTACTTTCCCCAAGATTGATGTAAGTCAATACTGGCAATCCTGTAATTGTGGGGGAATCTTCAACAGCAAGCACATTTACGCTAAATCTTCCATCCCACATATTGCCAGATTCGTCCAAAACTTCGACATTTACCAATGCCTCTCCATTGGCATCCGTCAGAGGCTGAATCCTAATGTCTCCCGATAATGCAGATACGGAAAGGAGTTCAGTGTTATCTGTCCAAGCATTAACTTGAAGATCTTGCCGATCTGTTAGGTCGTCTTCACACCTACTTGCCATTGCAATTAGTATACCACCTTCATCTTCAATCAATTCTTGCTGAGAGGGGGCGGAGCATACTACATCTCTGTCCCAAACTAAATTGTAACCTCCCTCGATGGAAATAGATTCAATGTGTACAACTGTTGTTTCTGCTACTCCGTTTGAAGACCACTGAAATCTTGAAGCTACACCGAATTCCAATTCATTTGTCTCAACGGGCAAGGCATAACCTATTGGAACTTCAAATGAAAATACACCCGTCTCAATTGGTACTTCTTGGAGAAGTTGATTTCCAATTGCAAATCTAACATTGCTATATTCTTGAACTAAACCTTGAGTCGAACCGGCTATTGAACCAACTACCACTAGTTTTGGATCATTGACATCTATCCTAGCCGAACTTATGCAACCGTCAAGAATTGTTATTCGGACTGAATTTGTATCGTCTCCATGTTGCAGTAAATCTCCATTGGAATAGGTTTCATAATCTTCCATAGATGTTTGACCCTGAGGCATCGCTTCTATTGTGTAATTTCCCTCACCAAATACATGGATTCGTCCTAATTCTTGGTCATAAGGAACTTCAACGTCAAAACTCCAGAAACCATCTACACCTTCTTCAGGAGTTAGGCCACAAGATTCAGTTAGCAATCCAGAAATTTCTCCATCATAAGGTCCAAAGTCGAGTACGGGCATACTTTGACCTGCAATTTCATGAATCGCCTTAACAGTCTCAAATGAGTACCATGGTTGGTGATATTTTACTCGAATTCCAACTGCATCCACTCTGATTTCAGAATCATCAGGAGCACCGTCAGAGACATAGTCTACAGTTACAGACGCATCTTCCAAATCATCCCAATTCCAGTCTTGTAAACCGTCAATATTTTCCACAAGTGGAGTTGTCATCCGATTAATTGGTCCAAACGTCCTTGCAATTGTTTTGACTAATTTCTCCGGGCCATTTGCTTCTATTGTTATACGAATTTCATCTGAAGGTAGTGAATCTGGAATCGATATGTGCATAACCAACGAAACATTGGCTAAGACTCGACTTTCTAAACCACTGAAAGAATATCCTGACAAGGTAATATCAGGGCCTGTAGACCATGTGTAGGAGCCATCGGGATTTCCCAGTGAAAAGTTCGAATCTGTTGGGCTGAATGAGGCCCAAGCGGTTTGAGTTTGGAAATTATCAGGTCGGTTGTGTGTGAATGACAACTCTCCATCAGCAATCATACCCACACTATGGTCGGCTGGTTGATCCGAGAAGGCGGCTTTGGTCGAAATAGTCCAATCATTAACATCATCAAAAGATCCAGCTTCTAGTAGATCTATTCTATTTGATTCGATGACTGTGTCTCCTGTGGTTAACGGGGATAGAATTGCAATTATCGCAAGGGCGGTCAAACCCAAACTTAGGCCCTCGCCCCGCCTCATCAATTACTAACGGTTGAGAACGACGCTTCAATCCGTTGGTCTCTAGAGTCGGGGCTACTTCACGCGGAACGCTTGAAATATGGTCTATCAGTCGAATGGCTACATACGGCTGTGGTAGTGTAGCGGTTAGCACGGTGGGTTGTGGTCCCGCCGGCCCGGGTTCAAGTCCCGGCCACGGCCCCAAAAATCATACTTAGAGGGGATTTTGCAATTTGCATTAAGACTCAAAATGGTCGTCCGAAATTGAATGCCCCATTCTTTCTACCTTTGTTGAAAGGTAATCTCGATTATCTTCGTTTACTCCTACTACTAGCGGCATTCGTTGGTGTACGTCTACATCGTGATTTTGTAATTGGATTACTTTGTCTGGATTATTGGTTAGCAGACAGACCCTTTCTACTCCCACTGCGGCCAGTATCTTTGCAGCAATTCGATAATCCCTAGCATCTGCAGGGTGACCCAGCAGTAAATTAGCGTCTAATGTATCAGCACCTTTGTCTTGTAAATTGTAGGCTTGAATTTTGGCATGTAGACCAATACCTCTTCCTTCCTGTCTAAGGTATACCAAACACCCCCATCCAACTTCTTGTATACGTCGCAGAGCAGTATCGAGTTGAGGGCCACAGTCACAACGTAGACTTCCAAATGCATCACCGGTTAGGCACTCTGAGTGGACTCGCACAAGGACGGGATCTGGCCCCTGCATGTCTCCGAGTGTTAGGGCTACATGATCTAGTCCTGTAGTGTCCTCGTGAAATACCCTAATTCGAAAATCACCATGTTCGGTCGGCAACCTAGCATCGGCAGGGACATCGAGCAATTCTGTCAGATCCACAGGCCCATTGGGTGACGTCATTGACTTCACGACCTATTCTACTCTCAAGAACCCATCCGATTGGAATATTCATTTCCTAATCAGAAATCTATACTCTCCTGATTCTTCTGTAATGTTCAGAAGTTGAACTCCAATCCTATCGCATAGAGCTGGCATATCTTGGAGAGTTTCGGGGTCGTCAGCGTGTACTTCGAGAAGTTCTCCTTCTTGCATTTCATTGAGTGCCTTTCTTGCCTCGTGCACAGGGACTGGGCAAAAAAACCCCAATAGGTCAAGACGCCGATTTGGCGTCTCTGTTCGGTCCATTACAAATCCTCAAAATTCGACTATTGATGGATTTAACGCAAGTCCATCAAATTCCCTTTTCTTGATTACATCAATCACATAGGATGCTTTCTCTACGTGTATTTGAACGGTTGAAGATGCATCGCTCATCTGGATTTCCCCCAATGCGATTTCTGGAATGCGCGCTTCGCCGACAATCCAATCCGCCAGCGAGCGCTTAGTTGCCTTGCCGCTTCCAACCTCAAGTGTGACGCTGACCATGCCGAAGGGGTCTGTAACCTCGGACCAATCTTCTCGCTTTCTTACAGGGTCTCGAGTCATGCCCTCTGGTAATTCGGGGGCTTCAACATATGGAATATCGAGATTCCAAGTATTTGCAATCTTATCAAGAGCGGCCATATCCTCTTTGGATACAAGTGACCATGCTTGCCCTGAACGCCCCATGCGTCCTGTTCTACCTATGCGGTGGACGTAGGATTCGGTATCATCAGGAAGATCGTAATTGATGACATAAGTAATTCCGTCTACGTCAATTCCGCGTGCTGCTACGTCAGTAGCGACAACAATTTTTGTTTTTCCCTCTTTGAGTGAATCAAGGATTTTCTCTCTCCTGTTCTGGGCTTTATCGCCGTGCATTCCTGTTGCGCTCATCCCGAATTTCCCTAGTCGGTCTTCTAGTAACTCAACCATGCGTTTTGTATTGGTGAAAATTAGCATTTGGTCATCATCACTCATGTTGGCGATTAGTCTCCCCAGAACCCATAGTTTGTTTGAACGTCCAATTCTTACTGCGAATTGATCGATTTCAGGAACCTCAACTTCGAGGTCATCACTCATCACGTAAACAGGCTCATTCATGAATTCCTCAGCAGCATCTAGTACTTCTTGAGGGAAAGTAGCGCTAAACAACAAGGTCTGCTCTCTTGCAGGCATTTGCTCAAAGATCCAAAGCACGTCTGGGAAGAATCCCATATCCAGCATTCTATCTGCTTCGTCTAGACAAAAATGAGAGATTTCTGTTAGATTCAAATGTCCTCGCTTGGACATATCAATAACGCGACCGGGAGTTCCAACGATTATGTCAGAACCAGATTGCAATTCTTTAGCTTGTTTTTCGATGTCTGTTCCACCGTAAACAGTCTGAATCGACAATCCGCTTTCTCCTTGTAACCAAGTCAACTCCTCTGCGACTTGGACCGCTAATTCTCTGGTTGGACAGAGGATGATCGCTTGGGGTTCGCCCGAAGCACTAGCCGCTTCGATAATTGGTATACCAAAAGCCGCAGTCTTACCACTTCCCGTGCGCGCTTGACCGACTACATCGCGCCCCTGTCGCGCAACCGGAATAGACCCAACTTGGATTTCAGTAGGATTTTCCCAACCTTTGCTTGATATGGCGTCTGCAATCCTTGAATCAAGATTCCAGTCAGAAAATGCCTTAGCGGCTGGGCTCATTTAATCGCCTCAGAAGGATTCGGAATCGCTAATCTCCTTCTGAAGTTCTCCCATCCAGTACTTACGGCAGTTCTCCTTAGTGAGAAACTGATCCTTACTCGAGAAGCTGTGGTTGTAATGACCTTTATCAGCACTCGAGAATTGTTCCTTACGCCTCTTGTGGTACTTCTGTAGTACGTGTTGGCGCATGTACTGGCGGAACTTTAGGGACTTGGTACGATTAATCCCCTTCGGCGTCACGCCGTCCCAGAGTCGCTCGAATTGTTCGAGCTTCTCGTCAAAAGTCTCGCTCATCTTGTTTCCTCGCGGCCCGCCGACCTAACTCCTCTTTATGACCTTCACGGATGGCCTCTACCTCACCACTACGTGGTGGGACTGCCTTCTCTGTTGTTGAGACTGCTTCTTTCTCTGTTAATTCTTCAGGAATCGGCTTTAATCCATCAATTTCAGGTAATTGCATCTCGGAGAACTCCTCCGGAACTTTGTCGAGTGGTGCTAGTGCTCGATTTTTCTCGTCTTCTGTACCCTCCCAATCAACGTCTCGGGAGAGTCTTTCAAGTCTAGTCCTAAGGTCAGGTCGAGTTTCTTGACGAAGTAATTCTGCTGCTACTTCTCTCAATTTATCCCCTGTTAAAATAATTGATAATTGATCAATACAGGCTTTACGGAGAGCAGGATCTCTGTCCCTAGCTCCATCTTGTATCAATTGGGCGACCCTTGGATTTTCCATATCAAGAGTTTTCAGAGTCCTGATGATGTTCTTCTTCACTCCAGAATCCTCGTCAAACATCGATGCCTCAACGAATATCGTCGCAACTCTAGATTCCACATTTGCCAGTTTAGGTAGGCATGCTGAAGCGGATCGACGAACTTGTGCATCCTCGTCCTGTAAAGACCAAGAGATGAGATCCCAGCCTGTAGCGCCTCCTTTCGCAGTAATTGTCCGAAGAATTTTCGCACCCCTCCGTCGTAAATCTACATCTTCTTCACGAATCAACTCATCTATGTGCAAACAGCCTGTTTCTGCCCAGTTTTGTGAGGTGTCTTTGAGAGTTGCAAAAGCATCGTCTCTGTGTTGTTTAGTTTCATGTCTTAATTCCCGTCTAAGTATTTCTTCACAACCAGAGGGGAAAATTGGTGCTACCTTTCTCAAACATTCTCTAGCGGCCTTCCTCACATGTTCATTTTCTTCAAGTAATCTATCTGAAAGATACATGAATAAATCATCATGTTTCTTGATAGCAAATGAAGGCATGGCTTTCAGTCCGGCTATGCGGATAACTCCTTCATCATCATCTAATGCTTCACACAGTGCAGTATGTGCGTCATTTACCATAGCAGGAAGGACTCGATTAAGTGCTAGAATACCGTCTATACGCCTAGCCAAACCTCCTCCTTCTGAACGTGGTATTTCTACCATCTTTACTTGACCAGATGCCAGTGGGACAATGTCTCTTCGAGGAATACGTTCCCATACACCAGAAGTCGGCAACATCGAACGGATATCTACTTGCTTTACAGCGCGTCTTTGATTGATCGGACGTCCAGTTTTGGGGTCCCGAGCGATGTAGTCACGTGCCATTTCGGGGGGGCCCGAAAGCACGGTGCTTATTCAACCGAATGATTACAAGTTCTCAAAATTGCCAAATCCCAATCACGCAAGCCTCAAGCGAGACAACTGCCGGAGTGTGGAAGAAGAGCATGAGTGAGCAGACCGATATATCTCGCATACTCTTCACAATTTTTGATGGCTTAGAACCTCAAGAAATCAACAAAGCGGATGTTGTTCGTCTATGGTCTCTGGAAATGCAGTGGTTTTCCCCTGAAGAATCCCAAAGTGTAGTGGAGGCACTTACAGACTCTGGTTGGATTTCTCTGAAAGGTGAGACTTTGCACCTAGTTGAGGGGGTCAAATTAGAAATTCCAGGTTTAGGCTGGAGGCCAATGACTCGAAGGATGTTATCACCTCCTCCTTACATAACCTCAGCCAAAGAAGAGAGTAAGGATTCAACCTCGGATTTTTCTCAACCTAAGGTTAGTACTAGAGAAGAGAAAAACAATGAAACAAAAAATGGACAAAACTTCTCCAGTCCAAAGGTCGGTAGGTCGAGTAAAAATCCCCACTCAGAATCTTCTAATTCATCGATACCAATTGATCGTGCAGAGGGTAGTATCCCAACTCTAATCGAATTAATAGCATCACAATCTGGTTTAGAAAATAATGAGGTGGTTAGGCGGGCTCAACGAAAAAGACGAGCATTAGGCCCTGTTACTCTTTGGATGGCTCTAGCACTTGTTGCAAGAGAACAAGGTTTGGATATGCAAAGGGTTTCCTCTGCCATTGACAAAGCCGCAGAATGAAAACCCTTCAATCTAGATTTGATCTTCGAACTTCTGCGGCCAGAAGTCCTGGGAGGACCATTAACGCTAGTATTAATGAAAAGGCGACAGAAATCGAACTCACTAGCCCGAAGTCCTTGATGACAGGTACCGGAGATAGAATTAGCACCATGAATCCACAGATGGTGGTACCTGCTGACATAATCAAGGCCGAACCCGTTGTAGCATACATGTCTCTCATTGATGCCCAAGTCCCCATCCCCGATTCTCTATTTGCCTCAAATTTCCTCCAAACATGTATGGAATAATCAATACCTAGGCCGATTGTCAGAGCGGTAATCATCACTGTCAACACGTTCCAATTGATACCTAAAACAGCCATCGCTCCAACAACCCAAGTTCCGGCTAACCCGACGGGCAGAATTACCACCATTGAAGGTCCAAACCTTCGTGTCAGGGCCACTAATACAAATAGGGATACTGCTAGGCTGAAAGCAGTAGATTCAACTTGAGAAATTACTAGACCTGACAGGACATTATGGACAAGAATCAGGTCTCCACTCAGATGAACTCGGGCTCCTGTAGCCTCTTCTAAACTATTTTCAAAATCCTTGAATTGATTAGCCAATCCAGAAGATTCCTCACTATTTCCAGCGGTAACATCTATTCGCATCCTGAGATACCTAAGGGCGTTACCATCATCGGTTAATGCAACATAATTTGCTGTTCTTTCTCCCCATGTTTGGCCCCGTATTGGTTCGCCAATTGTTTCGTTTGCTAGTAGATAGCCTACAGCTGAAGCCAAATCACCTTCTGAAAATTCTCCGGTTACATCAACAGCACCGTCGAAGACACCTAAGTTATGCATCTCTCCAAAGTTTTCATCGGTCTCTATTGCATCCCTTAAAATCGGGTATAATCCATCATAAGAGGGTCTAGATGTACCCTCTGGCGTTACAACATTTGTTGTCCATGCCAAATCCTCATCTAGTCGATTTAACTCCCTAAGAAGGTCTCTTTCACCAGTAAGTGCTTCCATTCCAGGAGATGGTTCAATAAGTATGTCAACCGATTTCAAAGCCTCAACGTCATATGATTCATACATCGAGTTTCTAACTTCGATTACTTCCATTTCCTCACCTAAAAAGTCGGTCAACTCGAATTTAGTATCTAACTGCCCAACAGAAACTACAACCGATGAAAGTGTAAGTCCTGCTACTGCTAGTAGAATTAGTGCGGTATGCCTTCTTTGAAACTCAGTAGCAATGGTAGTAAATCCGGGTAATTCCATTGACCTACGGGCACTGACTCCTGTAGTTTTCTCAACCAGTACGTGCAAGGCGCCCACGGTGACTGTGCTGGCAACAAAGGCAGATACAACACCCAAAGCCAATGTCAACCCGAAAGATTTCAGAGGAGGTAAAGGAGATAGGAAATTAGCAAGGAAAGCAAATGCGGTTGTTATCACAGATAGTGTAAGTGCTATTCTTAGAATAGAAAATGATTGTACCCATGCCTGCGCGGGGCTAATAGAAGTCTCCCGTGCCTTCTCATAGGCGCGTTGTAAGTGAATTGAATAATCGATACCTAAACCCAAGACAACAGGAGCAACGGCAACTTCTAGAATTGAAAATTCTGATCCCGCAAGTGCTCTAATGCCGTATGTCCAAACCAAAGCGGCCGTCAATCCAAGCAATGGAGCCGCCACCATCATTATTGATCTGAAGGCAAGTGCTAGGACTAGGACAACCACTAGGATAGACAGGATAAGCAACCAGAGTAGATTATCCAAAGTTGATTCGTTAATATCATTGGTAACTAAGTCGTCTGAAACTACTCCATAATCCAAAGCAGAGCCTTCTGCTTGAGACCTCTCTTCCAACACTTCTCGTAGTTGTATCGCTTTTTGCAGTCTATCTTCTGCATCTAAGTCTCCTTCTATTTCGATAACCCACATTGTGCTCGATGCTGTTGGCGTCGGATCACCTTCACCTCCATTTGCCAACCAATCACAAATCGGTTCGTAGTCAAAATCGGAGTGAAGCATAACGGATCTAGCAAAAGAAGCCGTGGCAATCGCTCTTTCTTCGCCAATTGCATCTGTACATTCTTCATCTACAACGACCGCTTCAAGCAACTCTTCCCAATTATTGAAGTCTGATAGATTCCGACCTTCCTGATCTCTTTCCTCAAGAGCCACTTGAAGAATTTGAGCCGCATTTATGTGGGAAGTTATGAAATCCCCATTTGAGGTGGAAAGAGAGTTTATTGCTTCAAGATCCGAGTGAAGTTGCTGAAGAGCCCCCATTTCCAATACATTTGCTCCTTCTTGTGTTGGTTCAATGTGGACATAAATTCGATGTGGAGAGGGTGGCATCACCTCTTCCATTCTGTCATTTGCTCCATCAGCATCTGAATCTGGAGCGAATGCAGCAAGATCTGTTTGAAATTCTGGCATTGGGCTCAAAGCTAGGCCCGTGACAATGGTTAGCAGTATGCTGATTACGACTATTGCAGGGGCTGATTTTTCAAAGGCCTGGGCCACCCGAATCTCTAGTCCGGGGTCTGCAATCATTAGCGTTCCCATCACCAACGGCTAAATAATTCAAGCAGTAAATTGGACCCTAAGGGTCCAGCAATCTGATGAAAGGCCTCAAAAGGGAAGGTCCGGTGGCGCGCTCGTCATGCCAGTGAAGGTACTCAAAAATGAAGGGTCCGAAATCCGATTGCGTCTGATTGGCGAGGACCACTCCACACTGCAATTGTTCAGGTCTCGCCTGAACGCTAATGACAAGGTCGAGTATGCGAATTTCTTCACCGGGCACCCTGACCTTGACGAACCAGAACTCTATGTTAGAGTCAAGAAAGGAGCCAAAGCGGACAAGATTGTGAAGGATCTTTGTTCCGATATAGCGAAGGAGTTTGCCGACCTCAGCTTCTGAGGGCGGTGAAATTTTGGCTAAAGCCACATTTGATTTAGGCAACGCTGAGGATATTGAGAGGTATCTAGGTCTAGACCGTTGGGCCCATGATGGCCCAGGTATTGGCGGGCTACTGAAGGTACGAATTGAGGACTTTAGAGTAGAGGAAGTATCTCGTACTCCTGCCCTAGACAAAAAGGGTCGATTTACAGTTGTAAGGGCAACGCTCCACAACTGGGAAACCAATCGTTACCTGCGAAGGTTGGCCGGAGCTTGTGGAATTAGTCGAAAGAGAATTTTCTCATCCGGACTTAAGGATAAAAGGGCTGTAACAACCCAATTATTGGTTATCGACGCGCCAAGGCATAAGGTTGAATCAGTCGAAATCCCTGATACTGAATTGGAAATCTTAGGACGCACTCACCAGAAGGTGGGCATGAGTGACCACGATGGAAATCGCTTCACTATCACAGTGCGTGGATGTTGTGATGCTGATGGCTCTCCTCTTGATGCCAAAGAAGCGATGAGAAGAGTCTTAGAAATTAGAGAAGGTATGGCTCAAAGGCTAGGTGATGATGCCTTTCCAAATTGGATTGGACCCCAAAGATTTGGGGCAACTAGACCTGTCACTCCTAAGGTTGGTAGAGCGGTCATAGAGGGTGATTATGAGAGGGCAGTAGACCTTTATCTCGGTATGCCAGGGACTAGAATGACAGAGGAAGTAAGCGCTTTTCGCAAAATGTGGTTGGATAACAAAGATCCATCAGCATGTCTAGAACAGGCTCCCAGACACTTAGGGTATGAAAAGAGAATTCTAGAAACATTGATCGATAATCCTGAAAATTATCTCAAGGGGTTTAGGGCATTACCACCTTCGCTACAATTGTTGACAATACATTCTCTACAATCTCTTGCTTTCAACCACTCATTGGCTGGCCGACTAGAGGCGGGTTTGAACCTTCTTGAACCTGAGTTAGGTGATTTGGTTGTACCCATACAGGCCAGTGGCAGAGTTGATGTTTCTAAGATGGCCTTGGTAACTGAAACTAACCTAGATAGGTGCAAACGAAATTGTAAGCTTGGCCGACTAGCAGTCACGGGGCCTTTGCCAGG
>CALEIW010000029.1 GCA_937876055.1 uncultured euryarchaeote | reverse complement strand
CAATTGGACTCGGTTCGATACCGTACCCCAGCACCACGCCGTTGATCATCCTGTTCGTGACGACACTCATAGCGGCAGGAAATGGCCTATTCCAACCATCACAATCTACGATGATTACCACTGAGGCTAGGGCAACGGGCCTTGATCTAGGAAGAGTCATGGGAGCTCAGGAGGGATTCGGAGCACTCTCAAGAATCATTGGTCCAGTACTAGCCGCCTTCATCTGGTCAGCGACGGTTGAAGGTACAGGAATTTGGACATATCACACAGTATTCCGTGTCGCGGGATTAATTGCAATTCTTGGTTTGTTGATTCAGTGGGGCATTAAGCCTACAGAGACTTACCATTCGGAGTCTGAATAGCGCCTCCGCGAACACTTCAAACCCGATGCTACCACCCCGAGTTATGGCAGCACCTCGCGCCTTGCTGAGCGTCTTTCACAAAGACGGAATTGTCGAGTTAGGAAAGGCACTACACAACCTTGGTTGGGAACTACTCTCCACGGGGGGAACATCGCGCGCATTGCGTGAAGCGGGCTTGCCGGTAATCGATGTCAGCGATGCGACCGGCCACCCGGAATGTTTCGACGGACGGGTAAAGACTCTACATCCGGCAGTACACGGCGGAATTCTCGTCCGTCGCGACCGTGAAGATGACATGGAAATGCTAGATGAATTGGGTTATCGAACGGTCGACCTAGTCTGTGTTAATCTGTATCCATTCGAGTCCGTAGCGGCAAAAGACCCACCAGCACCAGATGCAGAATTGATTGAGATGATTGATATTGGAGGTCCTACGATGATTAGGTCAGCCGCAAAGAATCACAAGGACTGCTTGGTACTTACTTCACCCGAACAATACGACTCGGTACTGTCTGCATTGGAATCAGCAAATGGAAACCCATCGGGAGTTAGCCTAGAGGCTCGTAAACAATTGGCACTGGACGCATTCCAAACTACGGCTGCTTACGATTCAGCGGTCAGCAATGAGCTGGATGACAGATTCAATTCACCAGATGTTCCAAGTCGAATTCACGTTGCTAGTGAGACCGGAACTTCACTTAGATACGGAGAGAACCCACATCAGCCCGCAGCATTCTATCCAGCAGCTAGCGCAACAGGTCCGAAAGGACTGGCTGCAGCCGTTCAGCACGGCGGAAAGGAACTCTCGTTCAACAATTACCTTGACCTCGATGGTGCTCTGAGAATCGCTCGCGGATTCCTAATCGATACTGACGAGAAGCGCCCACATGGCTGTGTTGTAATAAAGCACACAAATCCTTGTGGTGCGGCAATCGATGCAACA
>CALEIW010000028.1 GCA_937876055.1 uncultured euryarchaeote | reverse complement strand
TTCGATGCTATCGTTTTGCATGGAACAGGATTAGGTCACCTTCCTATATCAGACTCTCAAGATGATTCACCCGAGAATACAAAATTGCGATTGATGCTAGAAGATCATTGCGCCAATGATGGTGTGGTGGTAGTAGTGGCGCAAACAATCCACGGCCCGATGAACATGAATGTCTACGCCAAGGGCCGTACACAACAAGAGATGGGTATCATCGGTCATGGTTCACTTTGTCCACCGGGTTCAGCCTTGGTCAAGTTGCACCATTTGCTTAGCAGAGGTGGTGGTCGGGAGACTGTTGCAAGTAACTGGACCGAAGATTTGTGTGGCGAGAATCCTCATGATTCTATGGACTGAATTGGAGGCTTTACATGGCCGCTCCAACCGATTCCTTTGTATTTCCTCGCACTGGCAAAAAGGCACGTAATCGTGCGGTTGTCGCAGCGATGACAAACAAACAAAGTAACGAGGATGGAACCCTTTCAGATGAGGAAATTAATTGGCTAATTCGTAGAGCTGAAGGCGGCTTTGGAATCGTCACAACAGCCGCGACGCACGTCGTTCCAGAGGGTCAAGGCTGGGATGGAGAGATGGGAGTTTGGGGTGACCATCAATTGCCAGGTTTGACCCGTTTAGCAATTGGCATAAATGAGCATGGAGCAATTTCCTTGGCACAGATATTCCATGGAGGAATGCGTTGTCCCCAAAGGCTGACGGGAGTACAACCAGTATCTGCTAGTGTCAATTCAACAAGCGATTCGGATAATGGTGAGACAAGAGAACTTGAAGACTCAGAGATTGAGGAATTAGTCGAGGCTTTTGCCACGGCGGCAGCTCGCTGTGAAAAAGCCGGATTCAACGGTGTTGAGATACATGGCGCCCATGGATATCTCGTCTGCCAATTCCTCGGAACTGAAACCAATCGCAGAGAGGATAAGTGGGGCGGTTCGCTCGAAAATAGAGCTCGCTTCTTGCTGCAAATAATTGAGAGAATCAGGCAGGTTACAAGTGATGATTTCATCCTCGGGGTTAGGATTTCTCCAGAGTACAAGAATATCGGAGTTGTGCTTGAAGACTCGCTAGACTTAGTCGATATGCTGGTAGAATCAGGCATAGATTTCCTTCACATTTCATGCTGGGATTGCTTCACTCCTCCAACTCACCATGATGACCCACGAATGTTGACCGAGATCTTCGCAGAGCGTCTGGCAAATCGCTTGCCAATGATTACCTGTGGAGCTGTTTGGTCGGCTGCTCAAGCACAGGAAGTCATGGATCAAGGCGCGGATTTGGTCGCCGTCGCTCGTTCAGCAATTGGTCATGCAGATTGGGCGAGACATTTGGGTGATTCAGAATACGATCCGCAGCGCCCACCATTCACGGCTGACCATCTATTGGCGGAGGGTCTTAGTGAGAAATTCGTGGACTACATGCGGGCTTGGCAGGGCTTTGTTGTCTGACCTTAGTTGGCCGCTTCGATGAATAACCGCTAGTGGTTTGGCTTGCTTATGGCGGGCGCATCGCACTCGGATGATCTCGACGCGATGCGCCAGCAAGCTCTCAATGCAGCCGACCGGATTAGCATGGAAGAATTGCGAAAATCCGGCCGCCAAACAGCCCGAGAACGCATTACTATGCTTCTCGATGCAGATTCATTCGTTGAGGTAGACAGTTTCGTTCAACATCGCTCTGGCGACTTCAATATGCACCTTCACCGACCATACGGAGATGGTGTTGTTGCAGGTCACGGAAAAATAGACGGTCGAAGAGTGGTTTGCTTCGCTCAAGATTACGCAGTCTTCGACGGTACGATGGGTGAGATGCATGCTCGTAAGATTGCCAAGGTCGCTGAGTTCGCAGAGAAGTCGCAACTACCCTTGGTTGGAATCTGGGATGGAGACGGCCAGCGAGTACAGGATGGAGTTCCGGCTTTGGGTGCGACTGGAGAATTACTAGATATCCTCGTCGCTTGCTCAGGACGTATCCCTACGTTCTCTATAATTCTTGGAACAGTCGCCGGTGTAAGCGCCCTCGCCGCTGGCCTTTCCGATTTCGTAATCCTCTCCGATGACCATGGTCAGATGTTCATGCGTTCACCCTACTTCATCCCCGAAATCGCCAGCGGAGAATTAGACCAGAATAGCCTCGGGGGCGCTGACGCTCACGCATCACGCTCAGGTGTGGCTTGCATGGTTGCAGAAGATG
>CALEIW010000027.1 GCA_937876055.1 uncultured euryarchaeote | reverse complement strand
GTGTAATAGAACCCCTCTTGGAGGATCAATTCCGAGTCTGCGGAACAGAACTGGGTGTTTCAATGGAAGTTCGATCATTTCGCGAACTTTTTGCAATTGATCTCCAATGCCTCCAATATCCTCGTAAGTGATACTTGATATTTCGGCATCTTCATCCTCATCGACTGCTTCTTCCTTGATAATTATCTCAGTATCTGGCAAGACCTGAACTGTTCCCTTGGGGCTTGTTTGGACAATCTGGAAAGGTAATGCCTCAGCAAACAGCGTCATACCAGGAATGAATATTCTATCGCCTGATACTACTGGTCTCTTGTTTAGTCCACGACGGGCAAATCCTTCAATTCCGGGTCCAAATCTAACCTTTTGTTGCTTGGCCATAACTGGACTAAGTACGAGTCGTGTACATGGCTGAGCTTCGACTTTCCTTACCGTAACTCGATCTCCGAGAGAAACACTTGCATTTTTTCGGATAATTCCATCAATTCGAATTACTCCAAGGTTCGCATCTTCGGGTCGGCACCTCCAAACAATTGCAGCAGTCGAACGCTCTCCCTCTATTTCGATTATATCACCTGGTTTTAGGTTCAATTCGTTGTCAAAAGGCACTCTTGCTCTTCCATGACCAACATCGCTAGGAATTGCTTTTGCCACCCTGAGTTTCAATTCTTTGTCCGATTCCTCAGCCATATTTCCCCCCTCCTTGTAGACTGTTGTCAGCATCGGGGGTAGTTAAACCCCCCAATTGAGCAATGTCAAATCTAGCATTTTAGTTATCAGAACCACGATTAGCGATGCGGTGGTTTCATTTCCACTTCTCGATTCGCACGAAGCATGACCCACGTTCTCGAGACTGGATTCGAATACATGGAAGCAAATAATCCAAATGGATCTCCTAAGATAAGAGGTTACAATATTATCAACGGTAAACTAACTCTGGCTAGTGACGGTGCGACTTACGAGAGCACAAATCCTGCATGGTTAGATGATTGCCTCGGAGAGTTTCCTCTCTCAACCAAAGAAGATGTGCATGATGCTCTGAGAGCAGCTCGTTCTGCATTCCCCGATTGGGCTGCAACCCCTGCTCCTACTCGTGGACAGGTAATTGGAAACATGGGTAGATTGTTGATGGAACATAAAGACGACCTTGTTCGTTTACAGGCTCGTGAAATTGGTAAAACATTGAAAGAATGTGGTGGTGAAATTCAGGAAGCAATTGACACATGTCTATTCTTCCAATCAGAGGGTCGCCGACTCTATGGTCAGACCGTAAATTCAGAGTTACCGAACAAAGAGTTGTTTACCTACCGTAGACCATTGGGGGTTTGTGGAATAATCAATTCTTGCAACTTCCCTTCAGCGGTCCCGTTCTGGAAGATGATTCCAGCAATCATGTGCGGCAACACCTGCGTTTGGAAGTCCCCTCAAGACTCGCCCCTCCTTTCCTTCGCCCTAGCGCGTGTAATGCATGAAGCAGGATTGCCTGATGGCGTGATTAACCTAGTACATGGTAACGGTAGTGGAGCAGGTCAAGCATTGGTTGATTCAGCCGATTTAGGGATGGTAGACAAAATCTCATTCACGGGTAGTACTGCGGTCGGAAAGATGATCGGAGAAACTTGCGGTCGTAATCTCGTTAGCGCTTCCCTAGAATTGGGAGGGAAGAATCCGCTTGTGATAATGCCTTCAGCAAATATGGAAAATGCTGTTGAAGGTGCTTATTGGGCAGGATTTGGAACTGCGGGACAGCGTTGTACTAGCTTAGGAAATTTGATTATTCACGAAGATATCTATGATGAGTTTGTTGAACGATTAATGGAGAAGGTGAAATCTACTTCCATTGGTGACTCAATGCGTCATGATGGAGTGCTGTACGGCCCAATGCTATCCGAGAGATACGCAGTTGATTTCATGAAAGGTGTCGATATGTGTGAAAATAGCGGTGCCAAGAAAATATGGGGTGAAGGTCGAATCACAAATGACAACAAGCCAGATAGTTTCCATGGAGATGCTAGCGAAGGCATCTACATGTGGCCTCATGTCTATGTGGATGTTACAGAAGACATGGAGTGTTTCCACGAAA
>CALEIW010000026.1 GCA_937876055.1 uncultured euryarchaeote | reverse complement strand
GTAATCGGAGGAGGTATCGAAATCGCCTCGAAATTTGAAGGACGAGACATATGGGTAGTTATTCTAACATCTAGTTTGGTTGCGGCTATGTTACTCGATGATAGAGAAATTGGACGGAGAGTAGGTGCCACTATGGTAATCGGATATATCGCCTACATGTCGTTCCTCTATTACAGCACCACAGTAGGTTGAGGAGTGTATATTGTACGATTTACTAGCCCTAACGGCTAAGGCTGGAAGGCCTGTGGCGGCATCATGGTTGAGTTCGCATTGTCCGAAGAGCAGGAGATGCTTCGCGAGTTAGCTCACGAATTTGCAAGAGACACCGTTCGGCCAAATGCTGAGCATTGGGACGCTAATTCCCAATTCCCAACCGAAGCGATCGAAGAGGCTCATGCATTAGGCCTCACCAACCTACACATCCCCGCCGAATATGGCGGCATGGGTATGGGCATACTTGACGAAGTGTTAGTCTCTGAGGAGTTCTCTTGGGGTGATCCTGGATTTGGTACAGCAGCATATTCCAATGGATTGACGGTTGGTCCTGTAATTACTGGAGGAACTGAGGAACAGAAAGCCGAATACCTCGGACGCTTGGTGAAAGAGCCACTGATTGCATCCTATTGTGTAACGGAACCTGGTGCAGGCAGTGATGTTGCAAGCATACAAACTACCGCCGTCCGAGATGGCGACCATTACATCCTAAATGGACAGAAAATGTGGATTACAGGTGCGGGACAAGCAGATTGGTTCTTCGTTTTGGCATATACAGACAAATCTGCTGGATACAAAGGAATGAGCGCATTTATCGTCGAAAGTTCGTGGGATGGAGTTTCCCTTGGAAAGAAGGAGGCCAATATGGGTCAAAGGGCTTCAGACACCCGAGCTGTAATCTTCGAAGATGTTCATGTTCCGGTGGAGAACCTGATTGGAGGGGTCGAGGGAGCAGGCTGGTTCAATGCGATGAAGGCATTCGACCTATCACGACCTAATGTCGCCGCTCAAGCAGTTGGCTGTTCACGAGCCGCATACGAGTATGCTCTGCAATATGCCGATGAACGCAAAACCTTCGGTAAGAAATTGCATGAACATCAAGCGATCCAATTCATGTTGGCCGA
>CALEIW010000025.1 GCA_937876055.1 uncultured euryarchaeote | reverse complement strand
CGCCCAAATCAACTCCAGAAGCTCTGGCCACTGCTGCTGCTTCTAGCATAGCGGAAATCGCTTGGTCCCAGAGTTCAGGTACTTCGAGGAGGGCTCCATTTCTAACCCCTGCAATGGTACAAACAGGATTGATTGCAACATTCAACAACAACTTTCTCCAAACTATATTTTTCACATCGTCAGACCAAATCGGGTTTAGGTTTGCAGCCTCAAATGCTTGTAGCAAACCAAGGGCTGTGTTTGAGGCTTCACCACCGTCGAGGTATCCCATTCTAACGGCACCTCGCCCAACCCAATGAATACCAGATTCCGCATCCTTCCAAGCACCATGAGTAATCGAGCCACCAAGAATTCTACCCCTACCCAAACGATGAGCTAACATCTCTGTATGACCAAGTCCATTCTGTATACTGATTGCAAGTCCTATAGGAGTTAGCACTTCTTCGGCGATTTGCGCCAAAACAGAAGTTGATGACGCCTTTCCACAAATGATAGCAACATCGCAAGTGCCTCTAATATGCTCAGAAATTGGACCTTCTTGACTGTCTACAACAGTAAATCGCTCTGGTGGAATCATCTCGATGGCACCCTCAGGCGTGTGAAGAATCAAACCAATCATTTCGAGATTGCTAGCGGCTTGACCACGAGATACCGCGATAAGGTCTGCATCGGTATCGGAAAGTGCGCCTAGAACAACTCCACCGATAGAACCGACACCAAGAACTGCGATTCGCATCTACTCACACCCATCAACAGGACAACGAGCGGCTAAGTTAACTGTAATTTCACCATCCTCTACAGTAAACCAAACTGAACGATACAAATTGGTTGAACCTACAGCCTCTATGATCATCATTACCTCTGAGTTTGGAGCGGTTTCGTTCGGTATAGAAACCGACCATACATCGGAATTAGGAGAGTCACCTGTCCAACTTACTGTAACGGGGAGCGTCTTGTTCATTCGGTTGGAAATTATGTAATCGGTAGAGGACAAATGCTGACCTATATCTCCTTCAATTAATACAACATCATCTCCTTCAACGATCATATACGAGCGTAGAATAATTCCTTCCTCACAAATGGCTAGCCAACCATTGGAGTTGAAGAATAGTGTTCCGAAGCCCAATTGCCCGGCTGGGATTCTGATTGAAGAACGGTCGGTAAAGGTCCAATTCCAATTATTTCCAATTTCCATCTCTGGCATTATTTCGGATGAAGGGCAAAATGCACTCCCCTCACTGGCGTAAGTGATAGTGTAATTTCGGTCATGAGAAAACCAATCCCACTCGGGTATTTGCCAGCCTTCGTCAGAAATCTGTAATTTAGCTTCTGTACCATTCACTGGTAACCACCAAGTTATCCTCTCACCATCTTCGAAATCTAATGCCAAGGGTGGACCCATAATCCGTCTAAACTCATCTTTGTATTGTGATGATTGTAATGCACCTTCGTAACCGCGTAGACAAACGTCGTGAAGGCCTGCTTGAGTGAGGTTAGTATCGTTCTCAAACTCCCAAAATGGATTTGTTAGAACTAAAGATGCAGGCCTATCATCAACCTTCTGAACACTCATACAAATTCTTGGAGTTTCGGTATCCTCAATTAGTAACCAGAGAGGATCTATTGGAGAGGTTGTTTCAGGATGCCGAAGAACAGTTAGATGCTCTTCGATATGGTCATCTACATCAACTAGAATTCTCAACCACATCGAAGCGTCAGGAAGAAGTGTTGTATCGTCTTGAGCAATATCCATTGGGATTATTGTCAAACGTAATTCATCAGGAGAGTTCTGAGTTACTTCATCAAATCTGTAGATTTTATTTTCGTTAAACTGAGATGAGGTGATATCCCATAATTGCGAGTATTCCCCTTCCAATCTAATCTGTATCCATCCGGAAACCGGATTGATTCCTTGGGGGTTTAACTCTAGAGTTAGATTGTGGGATTCTGAAATATTAAGTTCGATTTCCTCAACCCATCCTGAGGTGTCCAAACCCTCATCCCATTGGTTTATTGTGAAAGATGGGTTCAATCCAGGGAATCCCATAATCAGAACGAATACAAGTAGTGTGGCGAACCTACTGCGTTCCTTGTTTGAAGGGACAATTGATTCGTCAACGACTAGAGGCGGAGGAGAATTTTCTGGACTGAATCTACGCATGGCCGCCAAAGCCGCAATCAACAACCAAGGCATATAATCGGTATTTACAAAGATCATTACCATTGCACCGAGCATTAGGATGAAGATACCTGTTTGGCGATTTGAATCGGACATCTCAGCAGGGCCGATTAGAGCATGTAATAGTCGGTCACCAGGGAATCCAGGAATTGGCAATAACAGAGTCCAGCCGATTAGAGTCAAACCGATTCCAGCAAGGCCGGTAAGATGAATCCACTGTAATTTTATGAGCAAATCTTCACCCATCCAATCTAAAGTTAAGATTGAAATTAGAATATTATTTTCAAAACCAATAGGTGAAGAGGATAGTTCAGGAGGTTCAAGTGGAGTCAAATGTAAGCCAATAATCGTCAGTAAACTTCCACCAAGGAATAGGATGATTGGCACCGTTAACTCGATTATTGCAAGAGCCCTTCGGTTGGGAATTGGAATTAAGTCGGCTCTATGTTGGCTCAATACACCAGCCAAACCAAAAGGCCAACTAACGGCCATAATTGGGAATGCTATTGGTACGACATGGCCTATTTTGACACCATAATGTAAGGCAATTCTTCTGCGAATTTCGCTGGCTAATCCCAAGACGAATATCATTGGGATTGCCATGTAAAACATAGATTCTCGCAGTAAATTAGAATCAAGGGCGGTGGCGCTTGAATCAAACTGCATCAACCATGCGCTACCAATCATGGTAAGGAAGCCCGCCATCATTAGCCAAACAACAGATAATTGCCAATTAGCAATAACTTGCTGACCTTCTGGATAATGAGCGATGCTGAGAATTGGAGGATTACCCCTGTCTAGCATCGAAAGGTAGCCTAATGGCTCGAGTTCCTTGTTGAGTTGGATTAACGCCTCGGAGTCACTCCTTCCACTTTTTGCCTGAACTTCCCAAGCCTGCCCAGCCATTGCTTCATTGCCTAAATCGAAGTAGCGATGGATGATGTGGAGCAACAAATCTTGTTGGGTCCAAGCCGAGTGATCAAGGACGATTGGCTCGGCTTCTGACATACTACGCAACCACCTTCGGTGGTTGCGAACTCATGCACCCACCTATCAAACCGCGTAATCGAGGTTGACTTACTTGTTCTTGAATCGCTTGAGGCGGAAGGTCTCTTCGCGCTCCATTTCTTCCAATCTGAGTTGGATGAAAGTCTGAGCTTCTTTCATCTCTGGAATGACCTTGAACTCAAGCGCGTTAACTCGACGCTTGGTTGCTTCAATCTCTTCTAGAAGACGCTTCAGAGTAGCCTCCATTTCTGCGGCTTTGACTATCCTGGCGATTAACGATGAATAGGCGTCTGCAGCCTCATCTATATACGGAGAACCACCGATTAGACCAGTTCCACGCTCTTCGATTGTAGAGGTCAGATTCTGGCCTTCTACCTGAGGAACTACAACTCCCATGATGTTTCGACGGCTAACTTCAACTTCCGGTGAAGCCGAGTTAGCAATTGCTGCACTCTTCACAACTAATCCACCTTCGATAGCACTGGCCAAACTGATGGCTTCTACCGCTTCTCGATATGTGCCGACGAGTTCCTCTCTTGCACTAATCATCTCAGACAATAAAGTTCGGAACTCGTGGAATAAACCGTCCCGCTTCATTTTCAGTAGATTATATCCACTTGAGGTCTGCTTGATGCGTCGCTTGAGGTTGATTAGCTCGGACCTGGTTGGTTTAATGTCCAATGCCATTTTTTCACCTCCTCATCGACTTGTTATTCGAGAGTTTCACTCCTTCTTTTCGGTTGGGTGATACTTGTCAATCCACTTCTGGTCTAATCGAACGAGATACTTCGTATCGATGTTGGTTAGTAGATTCCAT
>CALEIW010000024.1 GCA_937876055.1 uncultured euryarchaeote | reverse complement strand
GAGAATACATCAAACCTAGGCGGAGGCTCAGTTTATCCACAAGAAATACTCGATGAGATTTGTCAAGTCGCTCATGAAAATGATTGCAATGTACACTTGGACGGAGCTCGACTGTTCAACGCTGTAGCGGTATCAGGAACCGATCCCGCGAGAATGGTGAGAGATTTCGATACCGTGACTATTTGTCTATCTAAGGGCCTAGGCGCTCCGGTAGGTTCGGTTCTTGTTGGTAGTAAGGAATTCATTGACAGAGCCCACAGGTTCCGCAAGATGCTGGGAGGAGGTATGAGGCAAGCAGGAATCATCGCCGCAGGCGGACTGTATGCCTTGGAGAATAATTTGGAACGGCTCGCTGAAGATCATGTCCGAGCAAAGAGGCTAGCAGTAGCGATTAATGAAATGCCAAATTACTCCGTAGAATTAGATGCAGTTCATTCAAACATAGTGCTAATTTCAACACCTGAAGGAGCCGCAAAATCAGTTGTATCATCACTCGCTGAACAAGGTGTTGACATCATCGATATTCATGATTCACAGGTGAGAGCAGTTACTCATTTACATATCACCGATGAGGATATTGAAAGGACGATTGCGGCCTTTTCTTCGACGCAATAATAGCGAACCCTTCATCACCAGAATGATTTCGCCGATTCGATGAGAAGCATTCTGGCGGTCTTTCTCTCCGCTCTATTACTAGCACCCATGGTAACTCTCGCAGAGACTGGAACCATTTGGCTCGATGCTAGAGGTCAGCAGGATGCTGGAACATTTGGCGGACTCACCTTACCAATGGGTAATGGGACAGTCGATTCAACCACCAGCGCAGATTATGTTGATCTGCCGAATATAGTTGAGGTATACACAGCAACCTGGTGCGTAAACTGCGTAACATCAGAGGAAGCCATGAGCGAGGCAGTTGAGGATGTTGATGCAGTACTTATCCACTATCACCGAGTTTGGATAGAACCCGAAGACCCATTCGGTTCTAATAGCACCGAGGAGAGGTGGGTAGAACACTATGGAGAGTCTTCAAAATCAGTTGCTGGAGAGGAGAGAATAGCCCCTAGTTTGGTAGTAGATGGTCAGCGTTTACATACCGGTTCAAGAGCAAAAGGCGCTTCATTAGTTGATGATTATTCACAATCATTGCAGGTTGGGAATCGTGCTTGGTTTACTGGGGGGGCAATCGATTTCTCAGTATCTTTCAGTGAAAATGGAGCGAGTTTTTCTTGGAACTTCGATAATCTAGATTTTTCTTGCGCTGACGATTGTCCAACACAGACCACAACTCCATGGATTCTTTTTGTCGAGGATACAGCAAATTTCCAAGATGGGAGTAATAATCTAGAAGATTATCTGCATGTAAATCATGCAGCAAACCAGCTTTCTGGGACCAATGGAACAGTAATTCTTGACGTTCCAGAAACTTGGGATGGTGAAGATATGAAAGCCGTATTACTAATCGATTGGGAAATCGAAAAAGAAGGCGGCAATAGTTTCCACGATAGTTTACCAGGGGTAGGAATGGCCACCCTATTGTCGCTACTGGCCGCCGCCCCCCTAGTAAGAAGTCGACACCAATAAGGGCAATTCTGAGCCTAACCCATCGGCGGGTTCAAGAACCTCCTCAAATCATCGTAGATGCTCCGTGGGGTCTCGATTTTGGAAGTGGGCTTGTCTTTGACGCATGAGAAGGTGGCACCCGGACCCCTCCCCGCATGGTTACTGGACCACATGCGCGCCCAGAGTTGCGACCCTCGAATGCGTTCCAAGGGTGGCCCGCCTCGTGTACTGGTATTGTATGCGGGGGAGGAGGCGAGGCGGGAGAATCTTGAGCGGCTCGCCGATGAGGGTTTGGTGATTGACAGGACTCTGCACCACACCCTAGAATCTCTTGAGAAATCTCTCTTGGCGGATTTGCGGATGCCGCGCGTGCTGTCTTTGTCTGGCGGCTGGAGCTTGGTGTTGGATGCCGCTTGTGCGGATGCTGCTGCACAGCTGGAGTTTCCGATTATGCACCCGATTCCTGATTTGTCATGGAATCGGAATAAGACTCGCGCGCTGGCTACACTGCATTCAGTACTTGCGCGCGAGGATAAATTGGACGAATGGGAAGGGGCTGGAATCGATGGTTTCTCGCGCGTTTTGCGCAGACTTGAGGAGTCACTCGGCGGGACACATCCTGACTTTGTGACGAGCCGTGTTATCGACGGACTGAACCAGGCGCTGGAAGCCGGTTCAACACCGTTCAGCCTAGCCGAGGTCGAGGGAATAATCATGCTTGATCACTCGCCAGTGATGCCGGCGTGTCACTACGAATTACTTTCTGCCATTTCCCACCATCGACCAATCCACCAATTGGCATATCCGGGTTCTCATCGACTTGGAGAGTACGGCTTGTTATTACAGGACGATTATGCGGTGAAGAATCTGTCAGATATTCCGTGGGTTCCCGACCATGAGATTGTCGATATCTCAAATCAGATTGCCCGATCAGCACACCGGCGTTATCGATTGCAGAGAGAATCTCACTCCATACCTCTGGCGACCAGACTGATTGCTGAGCAATTGCGGGTCGACCCGGAGAGTAACATCCTCATTATCGACCCGACCTCTGATGAGGATTCCTACGAATGGAGCCGTGCCTTGGCTGACATCGGAACGACTCTAGTCGAGGGTGAATCGATGGCTTCGAGCGAGCCGTTGGGGCATTGGTTATCGGGGCTAGCAGGAATCTGCCATGGACCGAATGCTTGGTCGTTGGAGAACCTACGAGTACTGGCTCTGCAGCGCTCTCTCAGGCTATTCGATGAATCGCCAGCACACCCGAGCATATCTGATTTAGTCCCCGAGGCCGATGCAGACCTTCTGACCGAATCGGCCCGCGGTGACCACCTCCTCGGTGGAGCAGGTGCGCTCGAGAGATGGTTAGTCACATTGGCGCGTGAGGAGACAGATCCAATCAAGGGTCGAAGAAAGGAAGCAGCGCAATGGTGGTTGCTCTCGCTGGCGCATTCAAATCAGGCGCTGTTAGCCGAATACGACCGGACCGTACTGGCTGACCGCGAATTATGGCGAGGTTGCCATAGCGGTCAGCATCTCCCAGTTGCTAATAACACCACGACCGCTGATGAATGGCTGACTGCGGCACTATCTAGAGTTGATCTAACCGCAGGAATCGAAGCAGCGGACGGATCATCAGTACTCTCCGCCGCAGTCGTCCAAAACCTAGTTGATTCACATTCAAGGCTGCGCAGAATGCAGACGACCACCGGCCAACTCAGTCCGCAGAATGGTTTGGATTGGGTCGAGGAATTCTCCACTTTGATTTCCTCTACGCCGATACGCTCCGACGGTGGAAACAGCCGAGACAATATCCGCTTGATGACCCCCGCTGGAGCACTAGGCTGCACAGCAGACCTAATCATCCTCGCCAACGTATCGAGCACATCTTGGGACCTAAGTGTGCCGAAAGTGCCATTCATTGGCGAGGAACAGAGGCACGAATTAGGAATTCTTCGACCAGACGGGCCTATCCGAGAAGCACGACACCATCTCCATCATCTGCTGAGTGCGGCCCGCGGCGAGATTATCATCCTCGACCCGAGCAAGGACAAATCCACTCCGGTAGCCGCACCGATAAGAGAGTGGGCCAAGCAAAACAGTCCAGATTCCCAAGCCCCTCTTCTTGAGGAATCACCGGGAAGAGAGAACGATGCACGAAGCCAGCGCTGGTCCGATGGAAACGAATTGCAAAGGATGCAACCTCCTTCGCGCACAGCGCTGAACCCATCAGCGATAACCATCCCGATCGACGTCGAAATCCAAGACGACCGAGAGAGAAGGCAACCGAGAATCACTAATGATGAAGGGTACCTACCAGCCGAAGCCAGCCCTCACATCTGGGCCGTAGACAAGAACCTCCTCCTCCGTCAACATCGAGGCAAAAATGCCATCACAGCACGCAAAGCAGCACATTGGCCGGTCATCGGAGGTGATCGTCGAGTCAGTATAGATCCTCGTCCCCTTATTCCAGAATCGACGGGCTCCGCCCCATTCGACTCCCGCCATGGTCATCTTGAGGGAGCGGGGCAGTCGGTTGATATCTGGTCTGCAAGCCGACTCAAAGAATGGGTTACCTGCCCGCGACGAGGATGGCTTTCGCGCGGTCTTTCAGTGGAAGAGGAGGAGCGTCAGCGCGAAGATTTGGATTCGCGCGTGCAAGGAAATCTACTACACGAGGTTCACCATCAATTGTTGGAGATAATCCTCGGGATAGAGCAGGGAATCGAGCGCAGCATCGAGGACATAGAGAACTCAGGCCTACCTGTGAACATCGCATCTAGCGGACTGAGTTTGGAGCAGTTACAATCTATCGCACTTGAGGAATTGGCGAGGCTTGCGCCGTGGCTGGAACGCACCGATGCGGTATCGTCCTCACGCTTGCGCTCACTCACGGGATTCAGTCGTGAAGAGTGGTTGGATTGGCTACGAGAATCAATTCCCATTCAACCCGCGGGACGGATCGGCCGAATGATACACGCCGAGCAAAGGATCGATGGAACCATTCCAATCGCTACAGAATGGGAGGCCCTAAGCCACGATTCGGACGGCCTTGAAATCACCTTGCCTGTAGAATTGACGAGTCCAGAGCAGGTAGAGTTGCCCGCCCTCAGAATGCGCGGGCAGATCGACCGCGTTGACCTATTGCCATTCGATGAGAAGATGACGCTGGTAGACGAATCCGGCTCCTGCGAAATCGCCCCACTGCGGCTGGAAGGAAGCGATTGGAAGCCCCGCCGGCAAATTATCATCCGCGACATCAAAACCAGCGAGGGAGAGCCGCATAATAGGCACAGAATAGGTCTGCTTGAAGAGTTGCAATTAGCACTCTACGCCCGAGCTTGGGAGGTCGCCCACCCAGGAGACCTCGTCGTGGCGGTAGGTATCAGCGTCATCGGCCATGATACAGATCACTTCCTCGAGGTTTCACAGAACATCGCTGACGGCTCTACGAATCTGGCGATGGGAGATACCCGAAAACCGCAAACCCCCTCTCGCTACAGATTCCCCGACGAAGATCAGGAACCCACCAGTGATCCATTCCGCGCTTGGCTCGCCCAACGACTCTCAACCGCCCTCTCTGCTGCAGCCGGTGCTGCGGCTGGAAGAGTCCACCCGACTCCAAGCAAGGGGGCGTGTCAATTCTGCCAGGTGCAATCGGTCTGCAATGTTCGCTACAAGGGGGACGACCGATGAGCGAGGAACAAAGTTCCGAGCAGGAGATAATCCTGAACACGGGCCAGCGTCTGGCTCTCAATCTCGACGCTCACATCGTCATTGACGCTGGAGCGGGAACTGGCAAGACGATGACCATCGTCCAGCGAGTAATCCAACATTACCTCGACCAAGACCAACGTGCGACGCGAATCCTACCCAAACCCGAGCGGCCTAGGAAGTTGCCCGGCGGTACCATCACCGCGCCGGCTGCAGAGCGAGAGGATCTACAGGATTGGGATGGACTACTTCCAGCGGAGGTCGTTCTACTGACATTCACAGTCGCAGCTGCAGACCAGATGCGTGATAAATTACGACAGAAAATCGCACGTCTGCGACCCGGTTCATTCGGCAGCTCAAGCGAATATGATGCCGATCCACGGATTACTAGTGAAGGTTTTTCGGAGCAACTACTAATGTTGTTGGAAGATGCTCCGATAGGCACTATCGACTCCTTCTTCAATCAACTCGTCGCCCCATACCGAAGCTTGCTGGGCGACGGCTTAGGCGACGATGTGGTGACCGAATCCGAGATTCTGCGAATCGTCGAACAAGCGGTAAACACACTCTGGCGCCTACCCAATTCAAGCAATCTATTCGGTGATGCCGTCGATGCCGGAATCCCTTCCGAAGAGGTTGCATCAGTTCTCGCGGCTCGCGATAGAATCTCCCAGCATTATGCCGGAAGATTTCGCGCAACCAAGATTCTCAGCCCTCTGATATCCAACTCGATCTTCATCGCAGAAGGACAGCGCGGCCTGCTGGACCAGAATAACCGAATCGATCCGGCTTTGCTTCATCAACGCATCATGGCTTCGATTAGAAGCGAAGACATCGACGAAATCGTCATGAATATTCATCCGATAATGGAGGATTTCGTCGATGCCACAAGAGCCAATCTGGGTGGACTCGTGAACGGAGGAGCATGGGACGCAGGTACCCGAATAGACTTGCTCGCAAGGCTATCAGACGCGGGCCCCCCAGATGACGATTGGGAGCGCTTGGTGTGGCTTAGCCGAGTCTTCAATTGCATCGCTGGAAGTGGCTTACTGAAGGACGATTGGAAGGCATTCTCATCTGGAAAATTACCGAATTCGAATGCTTGGCCGGCGGGAGTCAACTCGTACACGAAGCTCGACAGTCCGTACAAAGAGAACTTGCGTGATACCTGGAAAGATTGTGAAAATCGAGCCCGAGCCCTCCTAACTTCTGAAATCGGAAAACGTGTCCGTCATCACACACTCTTGGCCTTGATACTGGATCCAAACAGCTGCATGGGAATTCCAGCCGATGCGCCTCATGCTCTC
>CALEIW010000023.1 GCA_937876055.1 uncultured euryarchaeote | reverse complement strand
CCACCTAGGGATTCAGAAGTGTAGAGGGCGATCTCTTCTGTTGCCCTACCCATCAAGAAGGCAAGAGGCATGATCGCGACAAGAGAGGAAAAGAACGCCATCGACTCATCATGAGATATGTACGCAAAATAGCAAGTTACAGGTACTGCAAGAAGTAGTATGTTCAACTTATTTTCGGCTGGAGAAAATGCTCCAAGTACGCTTACATGGCCGGCCTCGGTATCGCTCATGCAAAGCCGGTGACGCCTTCGATGGGTCAATGTTACGCCGCCGGCGCGGAGTATTGATGGGTTCATGGCTCACCCGTGGATACGTGGAAGACACCTACAGGCTGGCTCTGTCCGGTACACCTGGGACGGGAAAATCGACCATCGCTGGCTTGCTTTCTTCACACGGCATGAGTATCTCAAAAATCGAAGAATTGGCTCAGCAAGCAGGTGCACTTGAGGAGGTTGATGCGACAGATGGAGCGCATCCCGTTGACATGGACATTCTGTTACAATTCATTGATGAAAATTGGCAGAAGAAACCTTCGGAAAGGGAAATAATCGACGGACATCTATCTCACAATCTTCCTGTTAACGCAGTTGTAGTTTTGCGATGTGACCCAGAAAATATTCGGCAGCGCCTAAACGAACGAGGATATCCTGAATCGAAGGTAGAGGCAAATGTCGAGTGGGAATTACTCGGTGGGGCTTGGAATGAGAAGGAGAATGATATTCCTTGGGTTGAGTTCGATACTTCGAAAGTTGGACCGGAAGTAATTGTTGCAAATATTCTCTCTTGGATTTCAGATGGCTTCAAACCGACTAGCCCTGAGGATGTAATCGACTGGGTGGGCTGATGTTCGAGAAAATGCGCGATACTTGGACCAAAATGGTTCAACCATTAGTCGTTAGAATGGGTGACCTAGACCCTAGTGTTTTGACTTGGACATCTTTAGTAATCTCAGTCGTCTCATTCTACCTAATTGCAGTCGCTGAACTCGATAATGAGGGGGCGATGATGATTACTGGAGCAGTAGTTCTCGTTCTAATCGCTGGTATTTTCGATGCACTGGATGGTGCATTGGCCCGACATCAAGGCACAGCAGGACCATACGGAGACTTCCTCGACCACACAATCGATCGTGTAGTCGATGTGGGGTTGGTGGTCGCCATCGGTTACAACTCCGCATTCATCGTAGACCCGCTTGCTGGTTGGGCTGCTGCTTTGCTGACTTTGCTCGGTTCATACATGGGAACTCAAGCACAGTCTGTCGGGCTCGGCAGACTATACGGAGGGTTCAGCCGAGCCGACCGATTGGTAGTCACTCTTGCCGGCCTTCTGTGGGCCGCTTGGCAGGCCGGCTCGGGCGGAACTGGATTCGATATCTCGTCAATCCACGAATATGCGCACTGGGCATTGTTAGGAAATGCTGAATTGAACGGTATGACCCTAGCTCTTGCAGTATCATTTTGGGGCGGAGTATACACTTTCCTAGTTCGATTCATGGAAACTCGAAAGCAACTTTTGGCAAACTGATCAGGGGTTGCAGAATGAGCCCATAGGGCTCAATCACTACGGCAAGCATTATCCTTGCTTGGATGGCCAGCGTTCCGTATGAAGCACCTTATCGACCGAGTATTGGAGCTTCAGGATGGGGAAGAACCACCGGCTGCGCCGGTTGTGACGGAGACTGATCCTGAACTGAAATCACTACTGAAATCACTACAACCACGAATCCGTGTATTCGGTTGTGGTGGCTGCGGTTCAAACACCGTAGCCAGATTAGAAATGGAAGGCCTATTCGATGGCGAATATGTCCGTGGGATGGCGATTAATACCGACGCCCAGCACTTGCTTAGAGTCGGGGTCGACAACAAGGTACTCATCGGTCGAAGTGCCAGAGGTATGGGTGCAGGCGGAGACCCAGAAAAGGGAGAACAGGCGGCATTCGAATCTGAAAAGGCGCTCAAGAAGGAGGTTGAGAATTGCGACCTTGCCTTCATCACTGCAGGACTAGGTGGTGGGACTGGAACAGGTTCTGCTCATGTTATTGCTCGCTTAGCCCGAGCAGAAGGCGCCCTAACGATTGCAGTAGTTACCTATCCATTCCTCTCAGAGGGAGCTCTTCGTAGACAAAATGCCGAATGGGGTTTGGAAAGGCTACGCGAAGTTTGTGATACTGTAGTGGTGCTTCCAAACGAGCGCTTGTTGGAAGTCGAAGGTGTTCGAGATTTACCCTTAGATGCAGCTTTCAGAGTCGCTGATGAATTACTGATGAGGTCGATTGCCGGAGTATCCGAGATGATCTCTAAGGAAGGAGTCGTCAATCTGGACTTCCAAGACCTTCGTTCCGTCATGGAAAATGGTGGTGGAGTTGCAATGATTGGTCTTGGAGAAGCAAGAGGCGAAGATTCTGCCGAGAAGGCTACCGACGAGGCGCTAGAATCACCATTATTGGACATCGACATCTCAGATGCTAGAGGTGCTCTTGTCAACGTGGTTGGAGGCCCGACTTTGTCTTTGGGAGATGCAGAGAAATGTGCCCAATTGATTCGAGATAGAATCAATCCGTACGCTCGAATCATTTGGGGTGCTACAACTGACGAATCGATGGGAGATGAAATTCGTGTGCTGCTGGTATTGACTGGGGTAAAATCCGACCAAATACATGGAGCAGCACTGCATACTCAGATGCGAAACTTACGAACTAGGACTGTTGAATTCGTCAACTGATTCTAATCGATTGCAACTGTATTCTCAAACCGAACCCTTTGGGGTTCGCCCGTCGTGCTTAAAGAGGGATGGTTGGTCGCCGAGTCGCAATTGAGGAAGAGTCATGGCTATCGAGAACTCAGATGTTGGTGCTATCGAGCAAACTGCACAGAGGTTGCAGGATGACATAGAAGAGAGAGTCCGCCGAGTGCAAACCGGCTCAATGGCTCGTATTCTAAAGATGGCTAGAAAACCCTCCAAGCAAGAATTTCGACAGACCGTAATCGTCTGTGGAATCGGAATGTTTGTTCTAGGTGCAATTGGCTTCTTCATGCTATGGCTAATGGATAATGCCCTACCGGTATTCTTCGATTGGCTAACTAGCTCTTGAGGTGAGATATATGTCTGATGCATTCGTAGTCTACGTTCGCCATGGTGAGAAAGTTCTGATTTTACAGCGTTCCGATGAGGTTGCTGATTTCCCAGGTGCTTGGGATGGCGTTTATGGTGTTGGGGATCCTGAAGATATCGACGCTGTTACAACTAGGATTACCGAGTGCACAGGTATTCCTGCTGATGCGTTACAATACGTTCGTTCGGGTCTAGCAAGAGGTCTCGCCTTTGGAAACCGTCTGAACGATGTTACTCCTTTGCTTTTCATCGCTGAATCTGATGAGGTAACTCCGCGAACCATCTACAAGAATCACAGCTGGGTCGACCCTGCCTACATCGGATATTATGAATCTGAATCCAGCGAAGGGACAGGCGCTGAAAGATATTCAATCCCACAAATCGGCGACATGTATGGTGACGTTGCCGCTTTCCTCTACATTCTAAAGACCAGTATTGGACAAGAGGAGAATGTCGCCAAGGAAATTCGCGCTAGACTCTCCGGAACAGGTTCTTTGAAAGACATTCAAGAAGAAATCTTTGGAGTATTAGTTCCAGGTCACGTACGCGGTTATATTTTCGTCGAGGCATCTGCGCTTCACCATGTTGAGAAGCTAATTGGAATCTCTGGAATGACTACCACTCGACTGAAGAATTGTCGAAAGGTACTACCTGGTGTGTCACCTCTAGAAAATACACTATCCTATCTTGAGCCAAAGGCTGCAACAGCCGGTATTGAGGAAGGATGTATCATCGAAATTAGTGGTGGCGCGTTCAAGGGACAATCAGCCCGAGTTATTCGAGTCACCGAATCAAAGGAAGAGGTTACTGTGGAGTTGTTCGAAGCGGCTGTACCAGTCGCTTTGACCGTCCGCGCTGATCAAGTTCGAGTAACTCAGCGCGTTGAATGAGATGAATTAGGAGAAATTGGAGGTTCGTCATCACGCTCAAATAGGGAGAGCAGGTCGGCGAGGCACTTCAGTAGGGGGTAGAGAGCATGTCAGCACGTAATGAAACACCTCACGTAATTCTACAGACCCTTGGTCAGAAGAAGTGTAACGGAAGCTGGGACGCGTCTACTGAGAACCTATCAATGGACCAAGTCAAGCAGGTTGCTGAGAAGCAGAAAGACCGCTTGACCGGTGCAACACTGTACGCGCGCTCGCGTGAGGTTATGGGAACCTGCGTGGCAATGCGTGTTAAGGTCGAAGGCATGGAGCCAAAGGCCGCATTAATAGCAATGAAAGAAGGGAGATTCGACGAGCATTTTGAGTGAATAATCACGAATTGCGGGAGAGGGAAACCTCGCTGACCGCAGAGGTGAGGAATATGAGAGAAAATATCCAAACAGCAATTGAAGAAGCATTGAACAGCGCTCCTGAGCGTAAGTTCATCGAGACCATCGAGTTTTCATTTAACTTGAAGGACATCGATTTGAAGAACCCAGCAAACCGTATCCAAGAGGAAATTAGACTTCCTGCTGGCCGCGGAAAGCCGGTCAAGATAGCCATGTTCGCAGGTGGCGAAATGGCAACTAAGGCCAGAGCTGCTGGAATCGATATCATCGACCCTGCAACAATCGAGGATCTTGGCGGTAACCGTCAGCAGGCTCGTAAGTTAGCGAATGGTGTCGATTTCTTCCTAGCAGAGATTCCACACATGGGAACCGTTGGTCGGTTCCTCGGTGTAGTTCTCGGTCCTCGTGGTAAGATGCCACGACCTGTTCCACCTACACTGGACCCCGCAATGGTTGCAGCCGGTCTGAAAGATACTGCAATCGTTCGTTCAAGAGACAATCTGACCTTCCACAGCCCAATGGGTTCTCGAGAGCAGAGTCTCGATGATTTGACTAACAATGCAATGGCAATCTGGACTCGAGTAACTGGAAAGTTAGAGCGTGGTGTTGGAAATATTCGCTCTTGCTACATCAAGACCTCAATGGGTCCTTCGATTAAGGTCGAGGTGATTGAATGATTCAGCCAAAGGTTGCTTCTTGGAAGCGAGACCGTGTTGGTGAACTCGCTGCAATCCTAACTTCCGATGGGGTTCTTGGGATTGTCGACATTGGTGGTGTTCCTGCCAAGAATATGCTAAGCATGCGCGATGATTTGCGAAGTGGTCTATCGATTACAATGGCAAAGAAGACCCTGATGCGTCTGGCTTGGGAACAAACCGGACGACCGATGGAAGATCTAGAATCACTGCTTGAAGGTGCAGTACAACCTGCTATCGTTCACACTACTTCGATGAATGCTTTCCAACTATACTCCGAATTGGAGAAGACAAAACAAGGCCGTGCAGCCAAAGAAGGCGAAGTTGCTCCAATGGATATTGTTGTCGAGGCAGGACCAACCGAATTTGGCCCTGGTCCAATCGTTGGTGAATTCAACGCTGTTGGTATACCAGCAAAAATCGACAAGGGTAAGGTTGCAATTCAGAAGACTACTACTGTTGTTAACAAAGGTGATCCGATTTCCGCAGATCTCGGTATCATGCTCTCCAAATTGAACATCAACCCAATTGAGATTGGAATTATTCTAACAGGAGCGATTGAGGACGGATTCCTATTCGAAGCCGATTCACTAGACTTGGACACAGATGGATTCCGAACCGACATCATCACAGCGACTTCAGGCGCATTCAACCTCGCTTGCAACATTCGCTGGTTCTCTTCACAGACAATGCCAACCCTGCTCGCGAAGGCGAGTGGCGAGGCAACATCTGTCGCAGTGGAAGCGGGTATCGCCAACGATGCCACAATTCCACTATTCATTTCACGTGCGAACGCACGTGCGCTGGCCCTAGCCGGTCAGCTAGATTCCTCTGCGCTTGATGACGAGTTGGCAGCGGCACTAGGTGCTGCTGCTAGCGTCGCTGAAAGTGCTCCTGCCGCAACCTCCGATGCGGCAGAATCTGCCGAGGAAGTCTCGGCTGAAGAGGAAGAGGAGGAAGAAGAAGACGCTGGGTTCGGTGGACTTGGCGATCTCTTCGGCTGAAAAAAAATAGGTGAGAAAAAATGGAATACGTATATGCTGCAATGCTACTGCACTCCGCAGAGAAGAATATCGATGAAGACGGCGTTAGCTCAGTTTTGAGCGCTGCTGGTGTTGAGGTCGACGGTGCCCGAGTAAAGGCACTTGTCACATCCCTCGGCGATGTTGACATCGGGGAAGCGATGGCTACTGCCGTCGCTGCGCCTGTTGCTGCTGCTCCAGCTGCTGCTGGTGGCGGTGGTGGAGACGCTGCTCCTGCTGCTGAGGAAGCACCAGCTGAGGAAGAAGAAGAGGAAGAAGCCGGTGGCTTCGAAGGCCTCGGATCTCTCTTCGGTTGAAGCGAATAGCAAGTTAACACACACCCTGCGAACACCGCTTAGCGGTGGCTATCAGGTCGTGCGGATGCTGGCCGCTTCCAAAGGCGGACGCCGAGAGACAGCTCACCCTTCTCTTGTCCAGACTGCGCGATAACATCACGACTTGGCGTGAATTCGTATCACGTCGCCGTTTTGGACCTCATGATCTGC
>CALEIW010000022.1 GCA_937876055.1 uncultured euryarchaeote | reverse complement strand
GAATCCGCACTCATAATCTCACGATCGAGTCGCTCCGAAGCAACCCCTGTAATGATTGACATGACCTTGATTGTGTCACCAAATGCTGGATCCTGGCGAGCTCCGAAAATAACATTCGCATCGGGAGACAGCCTCGCAGTCATCAAGTCACAAACTTGGTTTGCCTGTTCGAGAGTCATGTACGGCCCACCTGTAACATGAATCAATGCTCCAGTAGCCCCATCGATTTCGATATCGAGTAATGGGTGGTTCAGAGCCTCATGGACCACATCTTCTGGACCTTGTTCGCTCTCTCCGTAAAGCATCATAGTTACTCCACCATTCTTCATGATGGCTCTAACGTCTGCAAAGTCCAGGTTGATTAGACTTGGAAGAGTAATTGTCTCAACAATTCCCTTGACTATTTCTGCAATCAATTGGTCCATGATTGAGAAAGCCTCGTCGAGAGGAAGATTTGGAACGTAATGCAATAATCTATTGTTATCCAAAACTAGAACCGCATCTGCAGCTTTTCGGAGTAGGTCGAGTCCTTCCAGAGCTCTTTGCATTCTCATTCGGCGCTCTACTGAGAAAGGAGTTGTAACAATTGCAACAACAAGAGCACCGGAACGCTTGGCTTCTTCTGCGACTATTGGAGCGATACCAGTACCTGTCCCTCCACCAAGTCCAGCGGTTACGAATACCAAATCAGCACCGCTGACAATTCGTGTAATGACATCTCTTCCGGCTTCCGCGCATCTACGTCCTGTAATCGGGTCTCCGCCGGCACCAAGGCCTCGAGTAATGTGTCGGCCAACAAGCAACTTTTGTTGGGCTCGAGTGTGATCTAGATGTTGTTTATCGGTGTTGATTGCGACAGTTATCGCGCCCTCAACTCCGATGTGAGTGATTCGATTCATGGTATTGTTTCCAGAACCTCCGCAACCGCATACCAATATGCGAGGATCTGGCGGTCCAAACGACTCCAATTCGCGGTCTGTTAAGGCGGTAGGAATTCTCTCCGCAGCATTAGCAGCAGAAGCACCACCCAAACCGGTCGCAGCGTTATCCACCATTCTATGCCCCCTGTGCATCCCAAGGGCTTGACGCCCTACGTCATCACAGTGCAATTTCTAGCCTTCTTAACCCTTGAGGGCGTAGAGAGGGTCGAGAATGCGTTTATCGGAGTCTAGATGTTTGGCCGGAAAGCCTCCGGAAAGCGAGATAAACAAGAGGTCGCCCGAACAGACCGTACCGCGCTTAGCTCAGTTGGCTAGAGCACCTGACTGTAGACTGGAAACACATTGGTTGTAGGCAGCCATCAGGGGGTCCCCGGTTCAAGTCCGGGAGCGCGGACCAA